>JAIOHV010000190.1 GCA_019912885.1 bacterium | reverse complement strand
CATCCAGAGCATCGACAACTCGCCGCGCTTCAAGAAGGTGCTGACCTCGATGAAAAACAAAACGAAGCAGGAGCAGGTGCGGGCCATGCGCGATTTCTGGAGCACGGAACTGGGCGTGCCGGACGTGACCGCGCTACCGCACTACGATCCGTTCGGGCAGTTTCAGCAGGCGACGCACGGCAAGCTCGAAGGCGCGGGCCGCCGGGTCCAGATGCGTTTTGACCTGACCGACAACGACCTGGAGCGGCAGATGAGCGGCTACTCGCTTCGCCACACGCTGACCCACAACAACGACATGGCGAAGTTCGTGGAAACGGCCTTGGAGAACAACGGCGCTATGGTGTCCACGGTGGAGAAGATGCGAATCGGGATCACGCCCGGCGGCATGTCGCCGGTCGCCGACATGGAGTCCGGCGGCGGGACGTATTTCTTTACGCGCATCCGCACGACGCCGACGAAGGCGAATCCCGGCAGTGCCGGATTGTACTTCAAGAAGAACCTGCTGCGCCGGATGGACTCCATCACGTATGATAACGACAAATACGGGCGCTGCACCGGCGACACGGTTCGGCGGCTCCGCAAGTCACAGGTCGACCAATGGAAAAAGATTGTCCAGCGCGACGCGAGCGACGAGACGATTTTCAAATACTCCGTGACTCTGGTCGACAACCTGGACGCCATCGTCGCGCCGACCCAGAAGGCGCGGATGGAAATTCTCATGTCTTTCAAAAAGCGCGGTATCTCGACCCTGCCGGACGGCCGGAAGATCGAGGACATCGTGTTTGCGAGTTACTGAAATGGGCAAGATCGACGTAAAAACGGAAGCGGCTAAATTGCAGGAGACGCTCGACGGGATCACCAAGAACGGCTTCTGGTTCGGTGTGTATTTCCCGGAAGGCGACAACCTGACGTTCCATCCCTATCGCTTGGAGGTCCTGGGCGCGCATCCCGATCTCGCGCCGGACGGTTCGGTGAAGGCGTGGAATTACTCGGTCCTCATGATCGACCGTGGCTTCGTCGATTTCGGCGCGAGCACGCACGGCAACCACCTGCACTTCGTGACGAAGATCGAATGGCTTCGGGCGCCCGATGGCCGGATTTATGCGGGTCGCCTGTTCGACGACGACGGCAACAAGATCGTCATAAATGAACTCGACTGGAGCGAAGACCCGGAGGTTGCCGACGAATGGAAAGCCTACGTCGTGCGACTCGACGCCATGCCCAAGCGCGTGGAGGAGTGCCGAAAGTGTGTGATCCGGGAATTCATGGAGATGGTGGAGGGGCGGTTCCGATGAAGCTGCGGTACATGATCGACTACGTTTATGACGAGAAGCGGTTTGAAAAGGGCCTCGATCCCTACGTCGCCTGCGGGCTGTGGGTCGTGACGCCGACCGGCTTCGACGCCGGATATCTGCCGGGCTTCGAGGAACGCGAGGACGAGGTCAACTGGCTCGTCAACGGCTGGGTTGAGCAGGACATCAAGCCGTGTTTGAATCCCGGCTTCCTGGAATACTGGCGCGAGAGCCGGTCGCCCTATCGTGGGTCGTTCGGCGAAACCGTCGAGACCGACGAGTACGAAAGCTCCGGCAAGTGCATTGACGCGGTAATTGCTTCTCTCGCCAAGAAGTGATCCCCGTTGTCGCGTATTTTTCCGATAAATTCGCACACCTTATGATCTTGCCATTTCGGAAACGGCCCCATATTCTGCCTGTATGAGTAAGCTGTTCGCGTTCATCGAGAAGCTCGTGGCGGAAGGGTTCTTCGGCACCCTCACGCTGAGTTTCCAGAGCGGCAAGCTCTCGAACGTGAAGGTCGAACGGAGCCTGAAGCCGACCGACCTGTGACAACCGCATAGACCTTCGGGGTCGTCGAAACCATCGAGCCCCGGTGAAGTTGGGATGAAAAATTCCCGCTTCGCCGGGGCTTTTGTTTTGTGGAGCGAGCGTGGCGCTGCAAACCGACATGGACCGGCTGACTTTCCTGCTCGAAGCGGAAGCGGAGATTGCGCTCTTCGGCGACGAGCAGCTTTGCGCCCAGGCCGCCGACGAGCAGCGCCGCTACGTCACCAACTACATCGGCAGCAAGCAGAAGCTGATCGACTTCATCTGGGAGAACACGCCGGACGACGCCCGCGTCGTGGCCGACCTTTTCTCCGGCTCGTCGGTCGTCGGGTTCATGTTCAAGCAGAAGGGCAAGGCGGTTACCGCCAACGACAAGCTCCGTTACTGCTACCACATCGCCCGCGCGATCATCGAAAACCCCGGCGAGACGATCACCGACGACGAGATCGCGGCGCTTTTGAGTGATAACCCGGCGGCGGGCGACTTCGTCCGCAAGCACTTCGCGGGCATCTATTTCTCCGACGGCGTCCACGGGATCATCGATTCCATCCGAGCCAACATCGACAAGCTCCCCGCGGACGGCTTCAAGAGGGACATCGCCCTTTTCGCGCTGGGGAAGTCCTGCATCACCGGCAAGGGCGGCTTCGGGCATTTCGGTACCACGATCCCGCACGGCGGCCGCCAGGACAGCCCGGAACGGTTCAAGCAGCGCTTCGCCGACAACGTCCATACGATCAACTCGCTCGCCTTCGACAACGGCCAACCGTGCCGGGCGGCGTGCGCCGACATCATGGACGTCGGCCCGCAGGTGAAGGCCGACCTCGCATACTTCGACCCGCCGTATGCGACGCACTTCTCGCAGACCAATTACGAGCGGTCCTACCACTTCGTGGAAGGGCTGATGACGTATTGGGATGGCAAGGAGATCAAGGAGGGCACCAAAACCAAGATTTACCGGATCGAGAAATCCGGGATGACGAAGACCAACGCGGCCAACTTCTTCAGGGATTTCCTCGGGGCCTGCACGCACATCCGCAACTGGATCATCAGCTACCGCGACCAGGCGTACCCGACCGAGAACGAGGTGAAGCGGATCATCGCGGATTTGGGCCGGGATGTTTCCCTCAAGAGCAAGGACCACCACTACCAGATTAGCGCGAAGCACGGCGATGCCAGCAACGCGAAGGAACACCTGTTCCTGTGCTCGGCGAAAGAGGCGGCGCAGGAAATGGACGAAGCCGCCGACTTCCATGACCTGGGTCTGTGCGCGCTCGGCGACTGCGATCTCGACCTGCTTTCGGCGTTCGCGGCCGACGACAAGGTCCGCGTCTCGCCGTACATGGGCAGCAAGTATTTCGCGCTGGAATGGATTTGGAAGAACAGCCCGCAGGATGCGAAGTCCATGCTGGACGCGTTTTCCGGCGGCGGGAACGTCGCGTATTTCTTCAAGCACAAAGGGCTGACGGTCTACGCCAGCGATCTGATGCGCTACCCGTGGCACATCGCCCGGGCCGTAGTGGAGAATCACACCGAGACGGTTTCCGATGCTGAGATCGAGGCGCTCCTCGCCGAGAATCCCGACGCCGGGAAGTTCTGCGAGAAGACGTTCACCGACTACTACTTCACGCCGGAAATCCTACATTTCCTGGACAACACCTGGGCCAACGCGCAGAAGCTGCCCGGCTACAAAAAGGACATCGCGCTCTTTGCGATGGGCTACGCCTGCATGACGAAGGCGCGGTTCGGTGAATTCGGACGCAGCAAGAAAGGCATGACCGGCAAGCCCGAGGACGAGTCGAAACGCGATACGAGCCTCGGCGAGATCCCGATTGAGGATTTCCGAGACCTGTTCGTGAAGAACGTCCGCAAGATCAACAATCTCGTGTTCGATTCGGGGACGCCGTGCAAGGCGTTCTGCGGAGAGGTCCGGGAAATCCTGCCGAAGCTCGACGTGGACCTGGTTTACGCCGATCCGCCCTACATCACCGAGTTCGGGGCCAACGATTACGAAGGCAAGATGCACTTCGTCGAGGGCCTCATGACGATGTGGGCGGGCAAGCAAATCCGCGACAATGCCCGCCGCGATTACGAATCCGGCACCAAGTACAACAAGGACACCATCGCGGCGCTGATCGGTGACGTGGTGGAGAAATCCCGCGCCAAGTCGATCCTCATGTCCTATCGGGACAAGGCGTTCCCGCGCGAGCCGGAAGTCGTCGAGATGCTCAAAAAGCGCTTCGGCCAGGTCGCAGTGAAGCGCATGGACGTGCGCTACAACATCGCCCGTTACGGCGCGCCGGGCGGCGGGGCCGACGCCCAGGAACTGCTCTTCGTGGCGAGCGGCCCGCTCGCGGCGCAGGCGAACGCGCACGCCAACTTCCACACCCGGATCACCGGGCAGGTCATCACCAAGTCGCTGATCGCGCAGGCGCAGACCGACGAGGGCGACAAGCGGTTCTCATTCGTCCTGACGCACGTCGGCGCGAACAAGAACGGCGATTATTTCACCGAAGAGGAATGCCGGAAGGCCTATCAGACCGTGGTCGGCACGAAGATCGACGTCGCCCACAGCCAGGACTTCCGCGACATCGTCGGCGGCGTCGTGTCTTCGGAATACGTCGAGGACGGCGAGCAGAGCCGCATCGAGTGCGTGGGAGAGATTTACACCGGCGTGACCGAAGCGGCGCGCCAGGCCTACGCGCTCGTCCGCAAGGGGATCATCCGGCAGGTCTCGATGGAGTGCGATTACGCCGAGGGCGAGTGCTCGATCTGCGGAAAAAAGGTCAAGAGCAAGGCCGAGTATTGCGTCCACCTCAAGAACTACAAGGGCGGCGCGTACCAGGGCAAGCCGTGCTTCGAGATTTTGCACGGCGTTGTGTTCACCGGCGTGGGCCTGCTCGACAAGAAGGGCGCGGACGAAAACGCGCGGATCAAGAAGGTTGCCAGCTACCACGGTTCGACTGCGCTCACCGCAGGAAAGGAGAAACGCATGGCCGACAAGAGCAAGCAGAGCAAGGGCCAGGACGAGTTCCTGGACCAGGAAGATCCGGGCGGGGAGGCTCCCGCCGAGGAGCCGTCGACGGACGGTCCGGACGCGGAACTGAAAAAGCTGCGCCTGGAGAACAAGAAACTCAAGAAGCAACTCGAGGAGGCGCAAACGCGCATCTCGGAATTGGAAACCGAACAGGCGGCGGCCGCGCGGCGGGCCAAGGCCGAGACGGTGCTCAAGAAGTGGGAAGGCAAAGGCCGCAGCTTCGAGAGCGACGAGGCGCGCACGGCGGAACTCAATCGCCTGGCCGGACTGACCGAGGAGGCGATTCTGGCGACGGAGCAGGTCATCGACTCGCTCACCACGCCCAAGAAGGACGATCCGGCCAAGCCGCCGCTGCCCGGCGATCTGACGAAGAAAGCCGAGGCGTCGCTGAAGCCCCGGATGAAGGCCGACGCGGGGATCGATCCGCTCGTCGTGGACGACAAGAAGCCCGCGAACCTCGAGGAGAAACTGCGAACCGGATTCATGGCGGCTTACAAGGCCAACGTGAGCCAGGAGGTAGCGTGACATGTCCCATTATCTGGATGTGAAGCACGACACCGGGATCGCCTACGGCGACGGATTCGTCCAGGGCGACGCGGTGTGCGGATCGGTGATGAAGCTGGTGGGCGACGACCTGTTCGCGGTCGCCGATGACGCGACGGAACCGGCGTTCGGGATTCTGTTCCGGGACGTGAAGTCGGGCGAGATGCCGACGATCTACACCGGCGGCGGCGTGTACGAAACGGACAACTTCACCGGCACGATCCAGGCGGGCGAGCGGCTGAAGGTCCACGCCACGAACCACAACCTCACGAACGGCGCGCAGGCCGGGGACGTCATCGTGGCGCAGGCCATCTCGATGTCCGGCGGCGTGCTCAAGTTCAAGCTGCTGGTCTAAGGAGGGCATGAAAATGGACCTGACCGCAATCGACGTTCATTCCCAGGAATACATGGAGGCGATGGCCGCGCTGCTCTCCGAGGCGGTTTCTTCCGAGGAAGGCCTGAAGGCGCTCGCGACCGCCATCGCCGCTCCCATCGACATGGAGATCAAGCGCAAAGAGATCACCTCGCTCCTGCTCACGAAGCAGAACCTGCCGAAGGGCGAACCCGCGAAATACCAGAAGAAGCCGAAAGTGAAGGCGTACTGGATTTCCCGGAACGGCGAAGCGCAGGAGTCGGTGCTGGGCGAAGACGAGGTGGAATTCCCGATCAACCGGATTCACTCGACTCCGATGGTCGATATCTCGGTTTTGAAGCACGGCAACATCGGCACGCTCACCGACATCCAAAAGGCGGCCGCCAACGAGATCCGCAAGGAGATCGACAAGCGGACGATCACCGTCATCAGCGCCGCCGTACCCCCGGAGAACACCGTCACGGTGACGAGCGGCGGGAAGCTGACCGAGGAAGCGCTCAACGAGGCGCTGTCCATCCTCGAGGACCTGGAGCTTGCGCCGGGCACGATCATCATGCGCGGCGGGCGCTTCAACGACATGCGTTCGTGGCAGGGGATCGATCCGCAGACCAAACTCGAACTGCGTCAGAAGGGCATCTACAAGGTGTTCGGCGGCGCGAACATCCTCACCACGGCGGCCGCGGATTTGGCCGAGGTCATCATCGTCCCGGACGAGGAGATCGGAAAGTGGGCGATCCGTCAGGCGCTGACGACCGAGAGCGTTTACAAGGCGCTCAAGTTCAAGACGGGTTGGCTTGTGTGGATGGAGTGCGCGCAGGGCGTCACTCGTCCGGAAATCCTGGCAAAGGTCGTTATCCGACCGTAAGGAGGGCGCGGCCATGCCGGATATCAAGAATCTATCGAAGACGCGCCTGTCGCTGCCGCACGAGGACGGCACGGTGGTGATCCTTCCCGGCGGCAAGGTCCATGTGACCCGCGTAACGGGCGCGGTGCTGAAGGCCGTGGAGAACGGCCTCGTCGAGGTGTTGGGGGCCGTGCGGGCGAAGCTCGCCTTCCCCATCAACGATCTCTTGCCGCACGAGGCGGTCGCGGCGGTGGACTCCCTGCAGGATATCGATCTGCTGCGGTCCCTGCTCGAAGAGGCCAAGAACAAAAAGGTGCAGGAAGCCATCCGTCGTCGGCTGAAGGTGCTGGAGGGCGGCGATGACGCCGGTCAGTGACATCCTCGCTTTGCTGCGCACCGACCTCGGCGACGCGGCGGGTGAACTGCTCGGGGACAACGACGTCCTGCGGGCGCTGACGCGCTCGATCCTGGCCGTCAACAGGGACATCGGGCGGCTGTATCAAATCGCCGGGGACGAGATCGCGCCGGATTTGACCGGCGACGATACCGACCTGGTGGTGCTGCGCGCCCACGCCTTCTGCTGCTCGATGCTGAGGTCGGCCGCGAGCGCGAACTTCTCGTTCGGGTCCGGCGACAAGCGCGTGGACAAGACCATGCAGGCGCAGGCCTGGGGCGACTTGGAAAAAGATCTGCTGGCGCGGTACCGCGAGGCGGTCTCGCGGATCAACCCGGCGCTCGCGGACGGACTGCTCGATGTGGGCAATGTGCGACCGCAGATCTTCGAGGTGGGGCGTCGCCATGCTCGTCACTGACCGCGAGAAGCGCGTGATCGAACGCGATATAGGCGACCTCGTAAAAGCCGAGGGCACGACCTGCAAGGTTACGCGGCCTGCCGTCGCCGGGACCGGCGAATTCTACGGCCCGCGCGAGGGCGCGGAAGCCGTGATCGCCGAGGCGCTGCCGGTCGAATTCCATTACGGGCGACCGGACAACCTGGAGCAGGAGGGCGCGGATGCGACAGCGGACGTGGAGTTCGGAGCAGACGTGAAAGAAGGCGATTTTCTGGAATTCGAAGGGACGCGTTACCGGGTGACCGACGTGGAACCGCACCCGCTGTACGGGGCGCGGGCTTACAAGACGCTCGTCCTGGAGCGCGAATACAAGGAATGAATCCATGCTGATCAAGCTGCGAAATATTTCGACGACCACCATCGACGTGCCCGGCCAAGGGATGGTGCTGCGGCCAGGCGCAGCGATGTGGGCGGATAATCTCACCGCCGATCTGCAGGCGGCCATCGAGGGCGGATACCTGGAAGTGATCGACCAGGTCGGCGGGCCGGGGTCCGATCTGCCGGACGGCGCGGTGACCGCCGTGAAACTCGCCGCCGGATTGCTGGAGAAGTTCGCTGTCGTTACCTGGGGAACGGTATCCACCGTGAATCCGACGACGCGATCGGTCCCGCTGCAATTGAAGAACCTGCTCGGCCAGAACATCGGCGCGGCGCACGTGGTCCGTGTGACCTGTGACGAACGCGCGGCTCTGTCCGTCGGCCAGGCGGGTACGGCGCTTTCCGGCGACGGCACCGACGATCTCATTGCCCGCACGGACGCCACGGGGCGTCTCGATCTGACCGTTGTCTGTGAGGAATCCATCACCGTTTCGCTCGCCGCCGGGCCGACGCAGTCGAGTCCGATGATCGATGCCCGCACCGGCTGCGATGTCTCGTATCAACCGTAACGACCAAGGAGAAAGACCATGCCCATTCAAGACGCTGTGAAACCCGTTCAGAAAGTGACCACCTCGGAGTTGGCGAAGGACTTCGCCGATCACCTGGCCGTCGTGACCTGGGATACGCCGGGCGCGGAAGCCGACAACAAGATCGCCGTGACGCTCAAACTCCAGAACGCGCTGGGTGACGACCTGGCGGCCAAGGAGCGCATCCGTCTGACCTGCACCGAAGGCGCGACCATGAATCTTGCGGCGGCGGGCGACGGGACCGTGCTGTCCGGCGCGGACTCGGACGACATCATCATCGAGACCGACGAGGCTACGGGTGAGTTCGACCTGGAAGTGACTTTTGCCGATGCGGGCACCGTGACCGTGGTCGGCGGCGTGACGCAAGGCTCCGGTTTCGTGAACTGCGGCGAGAGCATCGATCTGACCTTCGCGGGCGTGTAATCGCCAAAGGGAACCATGAAGAAAGACGGCGTGATTCAGATTGACCTTCCGGCGGTGGAGTCGCTCGGCGCGGCGCTGGGCGACTTCTCCGTCGCATTAGAGAAGGAACTGAAAACGGCCATGATCGACACGGTCACGACTATCGAGAAGTACGCGAAGCACCGGTGCCCGGTGGACACTGGGAATCTTCGTTCTTCGATCACGCCGGAAATCGACGGTTTCAAGGAAGGCTCGGTCGGCACGAACAGCGAGTACGCCATGCCGGTCGAGTACGGCTCGCGGCCCCACGACATCAAGCCTCGCGAGAAAGAGGCGCTGGCTTTCAAAGTCGGCGGGACCAAAGGCCGGTACGTGACGACCAAGAGCGGCAAGCGGCGCTACCGGAAAGGCAAGCCCGGCGAGCCGGTGGTCGTGGGCCGCGTGAAGCATCCGGGCACAAAGGCGCAGCCCTTCATGGAACCGGCGTTTCTCGTCGGCGGCAAGGTAGCCCAGAAGAACGTGGACGCGGCGGTCGCGGCGGCGCTCGCCAAGGCCAAGTCGCAGATGAAGGAAACGACATGAAACTGCGCCGTGCCATCGCCAAATATCTGCAAGATCGGATCAACGGACTTTCCGCCCTGGCCGCTCGGCCCGATGGCAAGGACGTCCGCTATCCGCTGGCGACTTTCACGGTGCTGGACCGCAGCACGCAGGTGTTGGGGTGCGGCGCGAACGATTACCGGCGCAAAGACGACGACGGCATGGTGGTCAAAAAGGGCCGTGTGCTGCCGCAAGAGACTTCGCTGCGCATCGACCTGTGGGTTCCGGGCGCCGCTGAAAAGAGCGCGGAAGAACGGGTGGAGGAATTGGGGACTTTAGTGGAGGCGGCCTTCGAAGCATGGCGCTTCGATCCGACCCCGCCGCGCATCGTCGATCCGGTATCGCACGACGATTTGCGCGTGACGGCGATCCGGCAAGTGACCACGGTCGATTTACCTCTCGACAAAACCGGCGAGCCGTTTCTGGCGAGAAAAAGTCTGACCTATGCGGTGACGCATCGCCGCTACCGTGAACGCGACGTGACGAGCCGGATCGAGCGCGTCCACCTCGCGTATGGAGCATGAACATGGCCAAGAAAAAGGACGTTCCCGAAAAACCGCTTCCGGTCCTGCCGGACCTGTCGAAGCTTTCCATCTCCATCACCGGCAAGGCCGAGACAGCAGTGCCGGTCGATTCGCTCGCGGCCGATCTCGGTATCTCGCCGCCGGTCCTGGCGGGCCTAAAGACGGCCTACGGTTGGACGCCAAGCACGCGGATTACGCGCAGCGAGTTCGCCGGGAAGGTGAAAACCTGGCTCGGCGCATCCGCGGGCGGGAGGTAAACCATGACGACCACGAGGATCATCCCGGACGCCTATACCGAATACGAGGATGGGCATATCGGCGCGGTTGCCCCGTCGCTCGCCAACGTCGAAGCCAAGATCGGCGCGGCGATGGGCGGCCTGGCGAACCGCCTGTACGTGTTCTCCGGGCCGGACGCGAAGGCGCAGGCGAAGCAGGTGTTTCGCGGCGGCCCGCTTCTGAAATCCATTGAAGAGGCATTCGACGCGGGCAGTTCCACGATTTACGCATGGCGCGTCGGGCAAACCGCCAAGGCATCTCTAGACCTTCAACGTGACAGCGGCGGAACGGGCATTCGTCTGGTCGCACGGGAAGCGGGCGACTACTGGAACCGCGTGAACGTTACCGTGGGCCAGGAACTCGGCGACGTTACGCCGAACACCTGGTATCTCAACGCGGCGGCCAACACGCTCGTCCTGCTTGATGAGAACGGACAGCAGGAGAGGAGCATCGACCTCACGGCGCATTTTGCGGCGGCGCGAGGGTGCGCGATTCAATTCGGCGACGATCCCGAAGAGGACCATTTTCTGTCGGTTTGGGTCGGCGGCACGGACGCCGACGGCCATGAAATCCTGCGCCACTTCGACACGGACGGCACGTTGGTCGCCGAGCACAACATGGACCTCTCCCTCGTCATCACCGCCGAGCAGATCACGGCGTTGCCGTTCCTTATGACGAGCGAGGATCACGGTTCGATGATCTTCGTTTCGACGCCGACGAAGCTCTACGTCTTCGATCAGATCGCGGCGCAGCCCACCGAAGCGTCGCAGACCATCGATTACGCACCGCTTGGCATGACGAACCCCGCTATTTCGGGCGGCAGCATCAGCTTCTTGATGCAGGGCGGGCAGCCCGCACAACCGGACGGCCTGTACCTGCTCGATCCCGGCGCGCGGAAGATTTACAAGGTGGGACCTTTCGGACAAGGCGGCGGCCCGATGTCGATCACGCGCACCATCGACATTGCGGGCATTACGAATTCGGATCAGGCGACCGGCCTGACGCTCAACATCCTGACCGGCGACTTCCAGATGTGCCTACGCGACGCGGATGACGCCTGGCGGATCATTCGCTTCCCGTCATTCCCGAACGCGCCGACCGATCAGAGCATCACCGAAACATTCAACCTGGGTCATCCGATCCAGGACATCAGCTTCACCATCGAGAATTTCTTCTTCAATACGGTGGTGACCCTCTGGGACGGCAACGAGGACGATCCGCAGCAGTATGTTTTCCGGGCGCAGACGAATCAGGCGCTCGTCGGCCTTATCAACGGCGGCCAAAGCCTCGTCGACGCGACGTTCGTGGCCGAAGGCGGCCTCGACAACTTCGATGATCCGCAGACGCTCGGCGGCGGCAGCGATGGCTTGAATCCCACCAATGGCGACTACCTCCACGCACTGGAACTGTCCGAGGCGCGGACGGAAATTTCGTGGGTCCAGTGCGTCGGCGCGACCGGCGCGGACATCTGGAATTCGATCCTTGTGCATTGCGACCGCATGCTGGACGTCTTTTTGTCTGAGAGGTTCGCGGTTCTCGAATGCCCAACGTTTACGTCCAACAACGAGATCGGCTCCACCGGATACGTGGGCGACCTCCAAGCCTACGTCGATTCCATCGTGGCGCGCATGGCGACCGTCGCCAACAAAAACGGCGTCGTCTTCGCGGGCGGCGCGGATTTCCTGGGCAGCGACGGCGTGCGCTACACGGCGGGTTCGCTCACCTCGGCCTGCGCGGGCGTCATGGCCTCGCTCGAAGTCCAGCAGTCGCTGATCAACAAGCAGGTTCCGAATGTGCTCGCTCTCGTTCCGGAGTTCTCGCCGGGGCACGTGCAGCAACTGATTCAAGCCCGCGTGAACTGCGTGCGCCTCAAGCCGGGTCGCGGTTACATCATCGCCCATTCGCTCACGGCGGCCCCGCCCGCGTCGGATTACTCCCGCGTCAACGATCTGCGCGCCGTGTATTACGGCGGCAAAGCGGCCCGCGAGGCGGCGCAGCCCCTGGTGGGCGAAGAGAACGACGAGGAAGGCAACGGCCTGCGGTTGCTCGAATCCTTCATGTCGCGCCCGCTCGACGTCATGGAGGACCACGGCCAGATCGACGATTACGAGATCGAGGCGGTCAGTTCGGAGAACGACCGTCTGCTCGGCGACGTGTACGTGAGCCTGGGCATCCAGCCGCTGCGGGCGATGGAGAAAATCTACACCAAGGTGTTCCTGAAATAAGGGAGGCGTCCGATGGCCAACGAGGAATACATCAGTGGTTACGCGGGGGAGGAAATCTCGCTGCTCGTCGAGGGCATCAAGATCATGGCCATGCAGAACTGCTCGTACAAGGAGTCGCAGGATAAGGAGCCGATCTACGGCGCGGGCTTCGTGAAGGCGCACGCAATGGGACGCGGCAAACGGAAGTTCGAACTGGACTTCGAGGTCAAGGAACTGAACCAGTCCGTTGTCGAGGAGCCGACGAGCGCGCCGCGCAGCAAGACCACGCAACTCAAGGTGGTCAAGATCAACGGGACCGAATACGCCTCACTCCTGGACATCAAGAACGCCACGGTCCTGATCGTCTACCCGGCGAAAAACGGCATTCAGAAGATCAAGAAGTTCACCGGCTTCGAGTTCACCGATGTCGAAGAGGGCTTCGCCTTCGACGACTCGGCGGTGGGCAAGAAGTGCAGCGGCCTCGCCATTTGGGGCGAAGGCATGGTGTGACCTGAAAACCTGACCATAAGGGTCGTCGAGAACATCGAGCCCCGGTTTTCGCCCTCACGGGCGGCCGGGGCTTTTTCATTACGGAGGACGAAATGGACGACAGACTGCAGGCGGCCATCGCCATTGTTCGCGCGGAATATCCCGAGGCCCGGCTCTTCCAGATCGGCATTCCCGGCGACGAGGAAATCTATCTCGCCCGCAAGTGTGCCTGGAATGAGTACAAGCGGCTGATCGGCGCGGTGAAAGACGAGGTCACCGCGAATGAAATCCTCGTCCAGAAATTCCTGGTCCATCCCAAGCTCTCCTACGAGCAGATCGATCTGCAGATGGACCCCGGCAAGGTCGTGATCCTGGCCCAGCAGATTCAGAAGGGCCTCGGCTTCGTGACTGACGGGGTGACCCTAAAAAACGTCTGAACCGGGCGCGGCGGGAGGTCGAGACCTCCTGGTACCGGCAGGCACGCGCCCATATCTGTGACCGGTTCGGATGGCGTTTCAAGGACGTGGACGCGATGCCGCCCGAGGACGTGATCGAGGCGCTGGCCTCGGTCCAGTACCTCGCGGACCTGGAGGAGAAGGCCGTCCGGAAGAATCGCCCCAAAACACCGAGCAAGAGGAGGTAACGCATGGGCATCGTCACGGACATCATGAACCTGGTGAAGGACCTCAAGCAGTCGCTTGCCGACGGCAAGGTCGACAAAAACGAGGCCGCGAAGATCGCGGCAGACGTGGCCGAGGTGCTGAAGGAACTCGCCATGCTGATTCCCCTCATTCTGAAGTACGCGCCGAAGGTCTGACCCCATGCCCGCCGGTCAAGGAATTCTTCACCAGATCAAGGTCCGACTCGTCGGCTCGGACGAGCTTTCGTCCGTCCTGAAAAAGGCGACCGGCTCGGTGGAGAATTTCAAGAAGGCAGGCGAGCAGATGAAGTCGGCGGGCGCGAAGATGCTCGGCGTGGGCGTGGCCCTGGGTTCCGCTCTTGCCGGTGCGGTCGCGCCCGCCATGCGTCTCGAAGAGTCGTTGGCAAACCTGTCTTCCGTTTCCACGCTGCCGATGGACGGCTCGTTCAAGGATATGAAGACCGGGATGCTCGCGGCAAAGCAGACCGCGCAGGAATGGTCTTCGAAGCATGTCCAGTCGGCCAAGGAAGTGACCGACGCCATGTACGACCTGGCTTCGGCGGGCCTGGACGTGAACCAGGTCAACGAGGTCGCCACGCAGACGATGGCGCTCTCGACCGCGACGCGGGCCGAGGCTGCCGAGTCGTCGGCGATGATGGCCAAGGCGCTCAAGACCTTCGGCGAGGCACAGCTGGCGAATCTGCCGATCGGCGAACGGGCGAATGCCATCATGGACAGCTTCGCCGCCGTCGTGAAGGGCGCGAAGATCACGCTGCCGGAACTGGGCGCGGCGCTCAAATCCGTCATGGGCACCGCCGCCAACGCCGGTCTCACGATTCAAGAAACCTCGGCGGCGGTGGGCTTGCTCTCGACGCGCGGTCTTCCGGCGGAAATGGCGGGCACGGCGCTCTCGGCAGTGCTGCGTCAGCTTCCGAAAGCCGCCGAGAAAATGGGCCTCGCAGTATCGGATGCGAGCGGACGGCTCCTGCCCCTGAGCGACATCGTCTCGCAACTCACGCAGCGGTACGCGGCGAACGGAATCTCGGTCAAGGAGATGGCTGAGATTTCTGAGGTGTTCGGGGACGAGGCAGGCCGCGCTGTGCAGCTGATGATCGGCCAGGAGGGAGCGCTCAAGGACCTCACCGCCGCCGCCAAGACGTCCGGCACGGCGATGGGGATGGTCGCGCTGCAGGAGGATTCGCTCGGCGCGCAGGCCAAGATCGCCTGGAACAACATCAAGGGCGCAGCGGGAATTCTCGGCGACGCCATGCTGCCGAATCTGCGTTCGGCCGCCGAATGGCTTGGCCGCGCGGCGCAGGGCTTCAAGGTGTTTGCCAAGGAGCATCCGACGCTCGTGAAAATTGTCGGCACGCTGGCGCTCGCCTCCACCGCCATCCTCGTGCTCGGCGGCGGCGCGCTGTATCTGGCGGGCAGCTTCGCCGGGACGATCAGTTCGGTTTTGAGTTTGAGCGCATCCATCGCCAAGGCGGGCGGACTCATGACCGTATTGAAAACGGGCATCATGGCCGTGGGCCGGGCGCTGTTGTCGCTCTTCCTCAATCCTGTGGGGCTGGTGATCCTGGGCGTCGTCGCGCTCGGCGCGGGCATCTACCTCCTTTATAAGAAGAGCGAAACCTTCCGGAACATCGTGGCCCGCGTGGGCGCGGCGCTCAAAACCACATTCATGCCGGCGCTGATCTCGGTCGCCTATGGCGTCGGTTATCTCGTCGGGACGCTGACCAACGCTTGGCAGATGGTGAGCCAATACACCGCCGAGGTCTGGCCGCTCGTCAGCACTTACCTCGTCGGCTTCGGCAAGGTCGTTTACGCCTATCTCGTTCCGGCCATCGCCTTCCTAAAAGGATATCTCGTCTTCGCCTGGGGCGTGATCAAGACCGTCACCGTGGCCTCGTGGCAGTTCGTGAAACTCACCATCGCCACGGTCTTCAACATGATCAAGAACATCGTGTTCATCGGGTGGTCTGTCGTCAGCGGGATATTCAAGGCGAGCCTGCAGATCCTCACCGGCGATTGGGCGGGTGCGTGGGAAACCATCAAGCAGATGTTCGTGAACGTCTGGGAAGGAATCAAAGGGTATTTCGGCGCGGTCTTCGGATGGTTCTCCGGCTTGGGCACGATCTTCTACGATGCGGGCGTCGGCCTCATGACCGCTTTCAAGGACGGCATCATGGCCACTTGGGAGTCGCTCAAGGGCGGCGTCACCAAGGTGCTGGGGTGGATTCGGGACCTGCTGCCCGGCTCCGATGCCCGGCGCGGGCCGCTGTCCGATCTGACCGCTTCCGGCAAAGCGTTCTTCCCGACCTTCACCAAGGGCCTCGTGCAGGAATCCGATGCGCCGATGCGCGGTGTGGAAACCGCGCTCAAGGACGTGACGCTCGCGCCCGGCTCCATCGAGATGCCCGCGCCGCGCCAGAGGTACGAATCCGCGCCCGCGAGTTCCGGCAATTCCCTGGTGGTCGAACGCGGGGCCATCGTCATCAACGTGACCGGCACGAACGAAGCGGTCGACGATCTGGAGACGCGCCTCGAGGAATTGTTCGCCCGGCTCAACCGGCGATGGGGGGCGGCCTATGCCGGATGATTACACCAACGACGGGCCGACCTACGTGAAGCTTGGGGACGTGAAGTCCGACGGCACGCCGGATATCGCCAATGTCCTGTTCGAGTTCCCGGTGCCGCACGGCCAGATGCGCGTGCGCCAGGAAGTTCGCATCGACGAGGTCGAGGCGCCCGGCCGTTCGGGGAAAATCAAGCAAGCGGTCGGTTACCAGGACAGCGAGATCAGCATCGGTTTGCGATTGTTTTCCGATGACGACGGCGATACCGCGCTGGAGAAATACGCCGTCCTCCAGGACGCCTTCCGCAAGCGCGACAACGCCGATTCGTTGCCCCGCGTTTTTTCGATTCAAAGTCCGCTCACCGACGCCTGCCGCATCCAGACCGTGCTCTTCAAGGGTTTGGAGATCGCCGACGCCGAGGGAACAGATCAACTGGAGGTGACGGTTTCGCTCACTGAGTTCGAACCCATCGAAGCGGCTGTCGATGATCGCGGCGGAAGCGGCGGCGGATCGGGCGGCGGGTCCGGTGGAGGTGGAGGAAGCGGCGGCTCCGGAAGTGGAAGCGGATCGGGAAGCGGCTCCGGTTCCGGCGGCAATCCCGATGCGAGCGGCGCGGACGAGGCCGCAGGGCATAGCTCGGAAGACTCCGCTCTGCGCGATGCCTTCAACGCGGGCAAGCGCGACGCGATGGGCGGCGGCGGGCCCGGCAGGCCGGGGAGCGAATGATGCAGCCGCAGTCGATCAACTACCTCGGCCCCAAGACGGAAGTCGCACTCGGCGATCTGACGCTCACCGCCGTCGCGGGGATGTCGGTCTGGTCCTCCCGTGAGCCGACCGCCGACACCTGCGAGATCGTGCTGCCCGATCTGCCAGGCGACCTGGCCAAGCAGATCGCAAAAGACGCGCCGCTCGTCGTGCGTCATGGCTACAAGGGCTATGACCTGGAGACCATCTTCACCGGAACGGTCGTCGACGTATTGCCCAAGAAATGTCTAACGGTCTTCGGCGCGGACGCGATGCGCCTGCTCTTCGAAACGAAACTGACGATCACATTCCAGGACGAAACGCCCACTTCGATTATCCGGAAGATGGTCGGCGATCTGGGCATCGATGTTTCCCAGGTGACCGAGATCGAGGACGTGCTCGACCGGCTTCCCCTTTACCGCAACATGGTTTGGCAGGCGGTCAAGATGATCAACGACCGCACCGGATTGCCGCACGATTTCTTTGTGGACGAGACCGGTGCGTTCCGCTGGGAGCCGCGCGACCTGGAGCAGGAGCCGTTGTTCGAGTTCGCCTACGGCCAGAACATCCTCGATTGCGATTTGAAGGTTTCCGGCACGTCCACCCTGCTCACCGTCGGCATGCCGGTGCGTCATTCCACGGTCGTCTCAGTGGCCGACCGCCTGGGCGAGACCGCCAATTTCTACGTCATGGCGGCGCGGCATTTTCTCGCGCCGAAGGGCGGCAGCCGGACCTTTCTCAAGATGGAGCGAGTGGTGAGCGGAGCCGAACCATGAGTCTTGAGCAGGAACTCAAAAGCCTCGTCGAGAAACTCGCGCCGGACTTGCGGTCGCACATGCGCCTGTCGCTTTCGGGCGTGGTGACCAAGGTCTACGAGGACGACTACCGCGTCGACGTGGAGATTCCCGGCGATAACGACGAGGTCCTGGCGCTGCCCTTCATTCCCGTGAAGTCGCCGATGGCGATGGACGGTTGGGGCATCTTCGCGTTGCCGGAAGTGGACAGCGAGGTCTCGGTCGCCTTCTGGGGCGGCGATCCGACGAACCCGTTTGTCGACGGATCGGTTTTGATCCAGAGCCGCACGCCGGTCGGGGCCAAGGTCGGGATGATCGTCATCACCGACCGCGTCGGCCAGTGCATCAAGCTCAAGCCGCAGACCGGCGAGATCCTCGTCAACGGTTACAACCTGAAAATGGCCGTCACCGGTTCCGATGCAAAAACGGTTGATGGCTCGGTGAACGAAACCATCGGCGAGAACCGGAACGTCATCGTCGGACGTAAGGCGACAACGACCGTCAAAGGCAAGTCGGTGCGCGTCCTTGAGAAAGGCGAAACCGTCGTCCACGGCGTGCTCGACGACGCGGCCACGTTCGACGATCCGGAAGACGAGAACTACCTGAAATTGAAGTCAGCCGCGACGCTCGCCCAGGTCATGGGCAACCACGTTCAGCGCGTCGAGGGCGGGCAGACGGTCGATATCGACGGCCTGCAGAGCGTGACGGTCGGTTCGGATCGCAAAACGAAGGTGCTCGGCGCGGACTTCGAGGCCATCGCCAAGTCGAAGCAGGTCCTGGTCGGCGGGAATCTCGACATCATGGTCGCCAACGCGATGGGCGTGCCCATGCCCGCCGCGATCCAGATCGGCAGCCCGCCGCCGATGATCAACTGCTGGGGCGGCGTGTTCATTCCCGGCGCGTCCGCGCCGATGGTCAACGGGACGCTGTTGGCCACGGCGTTCACCACGTACACGACGGCCATCACCACGGCGCTGGCCACGCTTGCGGCGGCGTTCTCCGGACCCAATCCCGTCATCGGTTCGCAGATCGCCGGGGCGCTCGGCACGTTTGCAACCGCCGTCGGGTTTGCTGTCACCGCGCTGCTCTCGGCCATCACCGCCTCGCTGTCGGTGCGGCAATTCTTCGCGGTGCCGTGATGGGTTGGGAAAAGGCAAAGGAACCGGGCGTGGTGAAGCGGCTGAAACGGATCGCGCAGCTTGTGGAGCGGCTTCGCAAGGAACTGCTCGAACAGGAAGCGCGGCGGATCGAGGGCATGGCTGAAACGCTGCGTTACTTCAAGGGAGCGAAATCAGGCGATGAGTCAGTGGGCTGAATTCAATCTGCAGACGCTCTTTCCGGGGCCGGTCGCCGAGGCGACCGAGCAGGTGGGGAATGTCTGCGAGCAGATCGGCGCGACCGCCGAGACCATCGCCTCGGCCATCGAAACGCTGGCAAACCTCCTGGTGGACGTGACCGACCCGCTGCGCGCCGTGATCCAGGAACTCATTACGCTCCTCGAAGAGACGATGTCCGACGTCCTGCACACTGGTCTCTACTTCTATTACGACTGCGCGGGTTGGCCTTTTTACCAGGTGCGTTCCTTCGATTGGGACAAGATCAAACAGGCGATGGCCGAGGGCGAAGCCCACGGCGCGGACATCCGCGAGGGCGATGTGAAGCCCGAGGACCTGCCGCTCGGCACGACCGCCGTCGCGTATGGATGGCCCGGTTGGCAGGCTCGGTGGAAGAAATCGCTCGACGATCTGGGCGACATCGCACGGCCCGTGTTTTCCGACAACGCCGAGGTCGGCGCGATCTTCCTCGTCGCGGGCACGCCGTCGCTCGACGGCTTCCTCATGCTGATCCGGGCCATCGGGGAACTGCTGGGCATCAAGGCGTTCGAGGACGCCTGGGATCGTTTCGTCGTCACCATCCTCGACGCGGACGCGAAGAAGGGCGACCGCAGCATTGTGGTCAAAGACATCACCGGCTTCGCCGAGGACGACTGGATCGTCGTCGGCCCGCTGACCGTTGCGCTGCCGTCGTTCACCTACATCAAGTCCATCGACAAGGCGACGCGGACTTTCGTGCTGACCGATCCGCTGCCGCAGGATTTTGCCAAGGGTTCGCCGGTCGCCATGACGGGCAGCGCGGCCGCCGCGAACAATCGCCTGCCGACCGCGCCGGACTGGTCGAGCCTGACGCTCGTCGAGATCATCCCGTTCCTCGAAGAGGTCGACGCGCTCGTAAAGAAAATCTGCGGCCTGCTGCGCATGGCCGACGGCTTCCTCGCCTTACTCCAGGAACTCGCGGAAATTCTCAAGAAGCGCGCCCAGAAACTGCGCCAGATCGCCCAGATGATCACCGACATCATCGAGCGCATCATGGCGATCCTCACGCTAACCGGCCTTTTCGTCCTCAAGGTCGAATCGTCCACCGGCTTCCCCGGTCTCTACGATGCCATCACCGAGGCCGACGATTCCTTCCCGCTGCCTTCCGACTCGTTTGTGTTCGGCGCGTGCCTGCTCGCGGGCGGCGCGGACTTCGGGCCGTTGGCCAGCTTCCTGGGGGTGTGAGATGGGTTTCATCGACACCTTCAGCAATGCGATTCTCGATTCAGCGGCCTGGGAATCCCACGTCGAGGGCGCCAATGCGATTTCTATCGTAGATGGCCGCCTGAACCTTCACGCGACGAGCGGCTCGATGGTTCAACCCGGCATGGCGGGCGTGCTGCGGCGCGCGGCCCTTACCGGTGACTTCAGCCTTGTCGTGGACCTCGATGCGACGATCACCCTCGGCCCGGCGCTTCCCTTCGGTTGGGCTGTGATCGTGCTCGGCCCGTTGCACGAGTCCCCGGAAATCATCGGGCTGTTCAAATTCGGCGCGCTCGACCTCGTCCTCGCGCATGTGCGCGTCCAGGGCGGGATCGGCGGCGTCGGCGCGATTCAGCTTCCGCCGGGCATCACGCGCCAGGCGGCGCGGCTTCGCATCACACGCGGCGGCAGCACCTGGAGAACCGAAGCCGATCTGCTCGACGGTTCTGGCTATCGGCCCATGTCGCAGGTCGACGGCTCCACCGCCAATGCCCAATCGATGTTGCTCGCCCTGTGCTGCGGCAATCCGGTCGAAGCCTTCTTCGATAACTATCTGGAGAACGCCATGCCGGTGGATCAGCCATCGGTAGTGACCAGCTATCTCTATCCGAACCTCGGATGCGACCTGCTGCTCGACGCGGACGGCGATCTTGCGGTTTCCGTCACCGGCGACCTGGCGCTCACACCGCGCGGTTCGGTCTGCCTGCTCCAGGACATCGCGGACCTGCTGGAGACGCTGCCCGGTGATCTGTTCGGCCATCCCGAATACGGCGCGGGGATCGGGCGGCTCTTCGGCGAGAACTACAAAGCGGGCTTTGTGCGCCACGTCGAGCGCGCCATGCGCGACGCCCTGGTCAACGATCCGTCCGTCGCGCCGCGCCTGTTGCCGGAAACCGTTCAGGTCGACATGGAGCGATATTCCGAACGCGAGCTTTCGGTTGCCATCAACGTCTCGGCGATCAGCGACGGCCAAATCGTGCCGCTCAACTTCGTCTGGCAATACGGCCTGGACGACGTATCGCGGATCTTCACGCGGGAGGCGGCGCGATGATCATCCGCACCTACGATCAGATCGTCGCCGACATGCTGGCCAAGATCGCGGCCCGTACGAAGCTCACCAACTTCAACGTCGGGTCCGTCGTCCGCACACTCGTGGAAATCCTCGGCTCAGGGCTCGCCGACCTGGGCGACCTGACGCTCGCCTGCCTCAAGGCGGGCTTCATCGCCACGGCGGAAGGCTACTGGCTCGACCTCAAGGCCAAGGAGTTCGGCGTCACGCGGCACCCGGCCAAAGCGACCGAGGGCACGGTGTTCTTCGCCAGGTCGGTCCCCCGAAACGAGAACATCGTCATTCCGGCGGGCACCATCGTCTCGACACTCAAGGACCAGGAAGGCAAGGCCTATCGGTACTTCACGCAGGCCGAGGCGATTCTGGCGGCGGGCACATCGGAGATTTCCGTCGCGGTCATCGCCGAGCAGACCGGCGCAGCGCACAACGTCGGGCCCGGCTCCATTCAGAAGACCGCCGTCCACAGCCGAGGCGTGGACTCGGTCGAGAACCGCGACGACTGGATGACGAGCGAGGGCACCGATGCGGAAACCGATGCGTCGCTTCGGGCGCGGTGCTTTCTCGCCTGGGAAGAACTGACCCAAGGTAGCACCGAGCGAGCCTACATCTCCTGGGCGCTGTCTGATCCGCGCGTCACGAGCGCCTTCGTCAACTCGCAGCACCCGCGCGGTCAGGGCACGGTCAATGTTTACATCCTCGGCGCGGGTGGAATGCCGTCGCCGGGCCTGATTACCGCAGTCCAGGCCATCATCGACGCCAACCGTCCTCTGTGCGTGGATGCGTTCGTGCTCGCGCCCGACGAGATCGAGGTGGACCTCACGCTGGCCATCGTGCCCAAGCGCTACGTCTCCACCGCGACCATCGAGGCCGAGGTGCGCCGTCGGCTCGCGGCGTATTTCAATCCGCAGGGCGATCCGGCTTACCCGTGGATCGAGCCGCTCGGCGTGGGCCGCAAGGTCGTCTTCAACCAATTGGTCGAGATCGTCATGAGCGTGGACGGCGTGTACGACGTCCGGTTCGTCGCGCCGGTTGCGGATATCGACGTCGATACCGATGAATTGCCGACCATCCGGTCGCTTACGATCAGCTTTGAAGGAGCCGTGGCATGAGCGCGATCGGCGAATACCTGTGGTGGTTGCTGCCCGGCTTCCTCAAGAAAAAGGGCGCCGTCGATCCCGCGTCCTCGACGACCTGGAATCTCGTCACCATCCAGGGCGAAACGCTGGACGCCTCCAAGGGCGAAATCATCTCCATGCGCGCCCAGCACGCCGTGGAGACCGCCGAAGGCGAGCAGTTGGACCTGCTTGGCGAGGAGCGCGAAACGCGGCGGTTCGAGAGCGAGGCCGACGCTGCCTACCGGCAACGCATTTTCCAAGCAGCCGCGCGCAAGCAGAAGGTCGGCACGAAGCCGCACATGCTGCAGATGCTCGTCGACCTGGGCTTCGGCGCGCAGGTGGTCGAGGTGTGGACCATCACGCGGCGCTACTGGGCGGAATTCATCGTGCGCCTCTGGGACGCGGGCCGCCCGATCACCGTCACGCAGGACGAACTCTACCGCGAGGTTGACCTCAATCGCCCGGCGCATGCCAGGGCCGTCTACGTGATTGAACTGCCGCTCGACACCTACGACGACAACGAATCCTTCGATCAGGCCAAGGCCTTTGATTCGTGGAGACTGCCATGACGCAGAAGATCAGCTTCCAATACCGCGACCCCGAGGACACCGAGCTTCTAAATCATCGGTGGGAAGGGATCATCGAGCCGGGCGTGAAACAGGGCTTCGAGGTCACGCTCGGCACCGATCCGCCGCAGACGACCATCACCATTCGGCGCGGCGTGCTGGTGACGAGCGATTTCTGCCGGATCGAGGAGACCGAGCCGATTATCGACGCGCTCCCGATCCCGCCGAATGAAGAGGCGCATCCGCGCTGGGACCTGGTGGTATGCGAGCACCGCTATTTGCGCTCCGTGCCGCCCCCCGTGGCGATGTACGCGATTATTCAGGGCGAGGCGGGCAACACGCCGACGCTCCCCGCTTTGCCGCCCAACTGCGTCCCGTTGGCTTATTGCCTCATTCCGGCAGGCAGCGTGCGCTACACCGACATCCTAAATTTCGTCACCCAGTTCAAATACAACTGCGTGTGGGACGACGCGGCGGCCGCCTGGCGGATCGTCCTCGGCGCGAAGATGGCCCTGCTCGTCTCCATCACGCCGAACGCTGCCCCGGCGCTTTCCATTGCGCCCGGGCTACGGGTGTTCGTCCACGCGGGCAACATGCCGGACGGCTCGATCATCACCTGGATCCGCGTCATGGAACTGACGCCGCAGGGCTTTACGGAACTCGTCGCCCTGGCGCAGGAGATCATCGCCGCGCGGGGCAGCAAGACCTCGCTAGATGCGCGGCTCGATATTTCTCTGGCCGAAGACGGCACCTATAAGCGCACCGGCTTTCTCGACCAGGTCATGGACGAAGTGGAGGCGGCGCGCGGATCGATGGCCAGTCTCGATGCGCGGCTCGATGTGTCGCTGAACAATGACGGCACGTATCGCCGCGTCGGGATTCTGGACGACATCATGGACGAGGTCGACGCGGCGCGCGGCAGCAAGGCGTCGCTCGACGAGCGGCTCGACGTGTCGCTGAACAACGACGGCACCATCAAGACGGCCGCGCTCCAGGAGAAGATCAGCCACGCCGATCTCGTTGGAATGCCCGATACGAGCGGAACCAACAGCGACCATGATGAGCGGTACTACCGCCAGACAGAGATCAACGACCGCTTGGATCGCATCCACGGCGACGGCGTACTTTCCGGTTGCGACGTCTTGAGCGTGAACGGCATGTCCCTGCACATTAGCGGCGGAACCGTCCTCTACAACGGCAAGCTCGTGACCGTCGGGGACCAATGGTCTGACAGCATGGAATCGGACGGCACCTGGTACTGCTCGATTAACTCCCTTGGCGGTTCGGTCATGTCCCAATCCGGATGGAGCGGCGTGCCTCTGTACAAGTGCTTGGTATCGGGCATCGACGTAGAGGTCGTTGCCGACAAGCGCAACATGATCAGCTATCCCGACCGGCGCAACATCTTCCGCCACACCGAAGATCATTACGATCCGGGTTACACCACGATGGGCGGCGTCAGCCTCGCGTGGGAAGGCGTGCTGGCTATCGGCAAGGTCGCCGGATGCGGCACGGCAACCTACGACGGCCAGACGCGCGGTTACTGCCGGATGGACGACGCGACTTATGCCTCGGTCTTTGAAACCGGCATGACCGTCACCTTCTGGAATACCGAGGACATGGAAACACACAAGCGGATTGTCCACGCCGTGAACGCGGATCACGTCTACTTCACGTCGAGTGCATCCGTCGGACAGAACAGCGCCGGAACCCTGGCCGAGTACCGCAAGATCGATTCGAGCATCGACTTCCGCGACCGCATCCTGACGGTGCTCACCACGTCGCGCTACTCGCTCTACGACGTCGCCAATTTCATGCCGAACGGCACCGACAAGGGCACCTGGGGCGCGACGGCGGGCGGCGACGCCTACGGCAACTTCCGGATGAATCTGAGCCAGGTCTACACCGAAGCCGGGATCGATTTTTCGGAAAGTGGTTGGTCCGATCAGGAGACCAACTGGAGCGCGGCGATGGTGTACGTGCCGGGCGGAAGCCAGGACAGCGGCTCCCAAGGATGGAGGATTCTCGCCGACGACTATGACGGTGACTTGTGGATCGCCTACGCCCACTCGTCCTGGGACGGCATTTTCGACGCGTCCACCTACAAGGGCGGCCGCGCCAATTTCTACGTGATGATTCTCGCGAGCCCCGACCTCGGCGGCTACGTGTGAGGAGGAACGCACCATGCCGGTGAAATTCGTTTTCGATGACGCGGGCAACCTGGTGATCCGGACGCGCCTGCGGCCATCGGCGGAAATGCCTGCCGACGAAGAGATGCTGGATCGTGCGAAAGCGCGGGCCGGTGTCGAGTCCACCGAAGGATGGCACGTGATCCAGGTAGACGATGAATCGTATCGCGCTCAGTACACGCGAGCCGTTTCCATCACCCGCGATGTCCAGACCGGGCAGATCGCGGTCGTCCAGGCCACGCCGAATGTCGTCTCTTCTGCCGAACTCGCGCGGGACGCTCGCGTCAAGGAAATCGGCGGCACTGCCGCCGCCGCGTGGGGCGCGCTTACATCTGAACAGAAAACCAATCTCGTCATCGAGTACTTCGAAAAGGCGATCCTGCGGATCGCATAGGGGGATATGACAATGGAATCGAAATTCGTCTACGAGCTACTCGCCTTGATTGGCGGCGCGATGGCTGGCTACGGCGCGATGTTCGGATTTTTGATCAAGTGGATCACCCGCAAGAACGACGAACTCCTCAAGATCATGCTCGGCAACGACCGGGCGTGGAAGGCGCAGACCAGCGAGTCGCTGGCTGACATCCGCGAGTGCGTCGATCACGGCGAATGCTGCGCGTACAAGGCCGACAAGGAAAACGTCCACGAGCGGCTCACCGAGATCCGCACGGCGGTCGTGGGCCGGGAGGGCGCGTGATGGCCGAAGCGAACATCATCCGCCTGGTCGAGAAGCTGCCGTGGAATCCGAACCGCCCGCGCTGGACGCAGAAGCGCGGCCTGGACAAGATCGACCGCGTGATCCTGCACCAGAGCCTCGGCCATGCGGACACGTCCGGCAACCGGGACGTTTTCGGGATCAACAATTACCATATCAGTCCCGGCAACCACATCTCGGCCGCGGGCTGCCCGCATATTTGCTATCACGCGTGCATTGACGACGATGGCTCGATCTATCTATGCAACGAACTGACCGATGTGGTCTGGCACTGCGCGGGTCAGAACAGCCGCTCAATCGGCATTATGCTCGTCGGCGATTTCGCGGGGCCGGGACACGCTGGCGGCGAACCCACGACAGCGCAGGAGCAGGCATTTTTCGCGCTGGCCGAGCACCTGGTGAATACGCTGGGGCTTCCTTCCTCGGCGTTTTTCGGGCACTGCGATTTTGGAAAACCTGCGTGTCCAGGGACGACGGCCTACGGGTGGATCGAGAAGTTGCGCGAGTGATTTCAGATGTTTGAAAACGGACGGCTAATTGGCGGGCAGGCCCTCTTGCAATCTCGCAAAGGCTTCTGCTTTCCATCGCAAGGCAATCCGACCGCGTTTTTCCCATTCCTCACCGAGTCGCATTTGCGCGGCTCGGAAAATCCATTCAGCAATCACCGGTGGGAAGGAATCCACACGCCGAAAGTTTCCATGTCGGCTCACGCCGATGTATCTCTCGTCGGTCAGTATCGCGCTGATCAGCCGTGGCTCCCAATTCCGATTTCCGACTGGTGGTTGGACTCCGTTCGCGTTGAGGGTGCTGCAAATCTTCCGGCGTGAAACGCCTGAAAACGCAAACTGCGTAAAGATGAACTCAATGGTGTCCACTTCGTTTTCGTCGCCCACATCAAGCCGATAGTGGCCTTCTCGCGATTCGGTCGGCAAATCAAGGACCAATTTGAAACCATAGGGGGCGCGGGTTCCGGTGAAATATCCGTTCAAGAATTTGTCCCAGGTTTTCATCGCCAATCTCCGTTTGCAGGTTTCGAAAATATTCTGCCCAGAAACTGTCGCGGCTTTTCCGCAATATGCATTTGGAACGCGGCGATGTCTATTCGGATTTCACTCGGAAATGAAAGTCGTTCGCGCGCCCGTAAAATATGGCGAAAATGCGCCCGACATGGATGCCACTCGGATTTATTCGGATCTTCCTTGACTTCCCCGCCCCCCGAAGCGATGTGTTTGACCGCTAAAAAGGGGGAATTGGCGATGGAACAAACCGATGCCAACAGAGCCATGCACACACTGCGCACCCTGCGCTTCGGCGTCGAGATTGAACTCGTCTCGATCTCACGCGAGCGCGCGGCCAAGGCCGTGCAGGCTGTGGTCGGCGGCGCGGTGGAGTATCGCGGGTACGTCGACAACCTCGACACCTGGACGGTTACCGACGCTCGCGGCCGCACCTGGAAGATCGTATCGGATGCGTCGCTCACGCACGCGCCTGCGCATCTGCGCGCCGAGGTCGTCACGCCGATCCTCGAATGGACCGATATCGAGAAACTCCAGGAGGTCGTGAGGGCGCTTCGGCAGGCGGGCGGCCGAGTAAACGAACAGTGTGGCGTCCACGTCCATGTCGACGGCGCGCCGTTTGACGCGGCCGCACTGACGCGCCTGGTCAAGATCGTCAACAAGCAGGAGCGACTCATCATCGACGCGCTGGCAGTCAACGAAGATCGTCTCCGCAGGTACGCGAAGGCGAACAGCCAGGAGTTCGTCCAGAAGGTATCGACGCAGCGCGTCCGGTCGATGCGCACGCTGAATCGGCTGTGGTACGGCAAGCACAACGGCAATCCGCAGCATTACGATCCGTCGAGGTATAGAGGCCTAAATCTTCACCCGCTATGGTACGACCAATCGTTCGAACTCCGCTGGTTCAACGGCTCCAACCACGCAGGGGTGATCCGCGCCTACATCGTGTTCTCGCTCGCGCTGGCAGCCAAGGCGCTGAATGCAAGGGCCGCGAGCGGCAATCGCCGTGATTACGACCCCAACAATACCAAGTACTGTTTCCGCGTCTTTCTGATCCACCTCGAGTTGATCGGCGACGAGTTCAAGAACGTCCGTAAGCACCTGATGGCGCACCTGACTGGTAGTGCGGCATGGCGGCACGGGCGGCCGATAAAGAAAAGCAAAGGCGATGGCCTCGATCAAGAAGCGCAGTAAGAGGGGCGGTGGCTCCACGATCCTTTTCGTTTACGGCACTCTGAAGCGCGGCCAGCGAAATCACCATCTGATGCGCGAGGCGCGGTTCCTCGGTGAAGCCGTCACCGCACCGCAGTACACGTTGCTCGACCTAGGTTCTTTTCCGGGTATGATCCCTAGCGGCAACACCGCCGTCCACGGCGAACTCTACGAGGTCGGGCCGGAACTGATGGCGCGGCTCGACCGGCACGAGGGTGTGCCGAGGTTCTATGTGCGCGTTCCAATTTTACTTTGCGAGGGTAATTCTGCCGAAAGCTATATCTTGGTTCATCGGGAACGAATTAAGGACGGAGTCATTATTCTGACATGCTGGTCATGATCGATTTATCAAGACAGCTATTTAGCTACTGCCTTCTTCAACCCATCCCACTTCTTATCGGTCACCATGACGAACAAACATTGACCGTCGCTTCGATCTGCCCATAACGCGCCGATTTTCCGTTTCTCTTTGGAGTCGTCAGTGGTCCAACGGTCTGCCCCCTTGTACTCGACCACGAACCAGCGCCCATCATTTAGTAGCACCACAAAATCCGGATAGAACCTGTCGGTGGAGGTCGGTAGCCAGAACGCGGACTCCGGGCGACGTTCGAGGTTACGGACCCATAGCTTGACCTCGTCCATCTGATCGAGAAAGAAAGCGCACTCGGCTTCTTCATCATTCATGTCGCCAATTAGAGGAAATATATGTCTTTTGAAACGGTACTGGCCTTGGTAGTAGTTGCTGGGAGCGTAACTGGCTTTGGATATCTCCAAGACGATCTCAGGCCCAACTTCGATCTCCTTGGCGGGCATCTGAAACAGTACTCGCTGAAAGGCCTCGGCCGATTTCTTTTTTCGATAGTTCTCAATCCGCGCCGCGATAGCGTCACGCAAACGGAATTTTCGCCCGGCCAGCTGCTCAAGATTTATGCCGCGATTGTTGACCAGCGCTTCCAGCACGCGGTCGACAAACAACGTCGATTCGGTGCGAACGATGTCAGGGTGCGGAATATTGCGGTCCAGCCAATTGATCAGCGCCGGATGGGTCCAGCCTTTCTCGAAGGAGAGAAGGCTCATCTGCTGATGCAACTCTTCGACGAAATGGACTTCGACCTTCCCGATATCGCTTACGTCAACCTCGATCATCTTGCTGGCGCTTGCATCCGTCGGAAAGTCCGTTTCCGCAAGACCCTCATCGCACTCGCCAAGCTTCCATTCAAAGTCGAGATAATGGCTTTCCTCGAACAGTTCAAGTTGGTCGCCCACCCGAATGGCGAGGGCTGGAACACGAAAAAGTTCAACTTCCGGAGCTTTTCCATCGCTGACTGCTCGCCCATGGGATTTATGATAGAGACGTTCCACGGCTTCCTTGCCCTGGTCGGTCTTGAAGCAAGTCTTCAAAGCCTCCCTGTCTGTTTCGCTGATGACACCGGTCACGCGAACTGATTTCGTGCTCTCGTCATAGGTCACGCGCTGACCCAACTCTTGCGGCAGCTGCTTGAGATCGGGCTTTTCCTCCTCCACCTTTTCGGTGTGATGCGTCCATAACGGCAAATCGGCTTGCGGCTCGTCGGAGGTTACCAATTGATCGGCTTCAATGCGCTCGAAACCGTTCTCCAGTAGCGCGTCCTTCAGGGAGTTGGCGGCGTCGATAAAGTGTTGCGACGCGGTAAATGCATAGGAGCAATTCAGATCGTCATGCTTTTTTAACTTCGCTCCGGGGAGTCTTAGAATTCGTCCAAGAACCTGCTCCACCGCGCGGCCTGAATGCGTGTCCTGAACCGAACACAGGACGTATGCAAAAGAGCAGTCCCAACCTTCCTTCAGTGCCTGAACGGTGATGATGTACCGAAGTGGGCAATCGCGGGCAAACAGGTCAACATCGTCGATTTCCCGCGTCTGGCCCGTGGCGATGGCGATCTGATCTTCCGTTATGGGGAAGTCCTCCAGCAAGCACTTCTTCAGCGCCTCAACCGTCAGGGTTTCCCTTTCCTTGCTCTGGGGCTGGGCCTGCAGCAGCACAATGGGACGGATGTACTCGCCGGTCTGTTTTTCCTCCTCGGCGGCCACGGCCTCCAACCGATCCCGTTGATGGACCGCCTGGGCAACGACCTCCTTCCATTCGGGCCGTGTGCGCAGTCGGATCGGCAGTTTGACCATCTGTTCTGCTTTGAGTTCAGCCGCGGAAACTTGATGGAGCACGTTGCTGGCGCACAACCCCAAGTCCGGCTTATGCACGGTCTGAGGAGTCGCAGTGAACTCGATGATGCATGAGGGCGACAGACGCGCCAGCGTTTCGAAGGACAGTTTGGTCCGCGCATTGTGCGCTTCGTCCATGATGACAACGGGGCGGTGAAGGCGAAGAACATTGGCAAGGGAATAAGCGAGCACGCCGTGCGCGTCCCTTTCCAGGCGCTCTTCTTGATCTTTCGTCAACGCGCTGAAGTGATGTTGTAGGTTCCCCGACGATTCGTAAATCTTCCGGCCGTCGGTATCCTCCACGCGAAGCGCGGCCAGCGTGGACACGATGATCGTCGTCTCGCCCAGCAGAGTGGATTGCTGTACGTAAAGGGATTCGGCCAGATCGAGCACGGTCACCGTGCCTGGAAAAAACGTCTCCACTGCCTGCCGATAAGGGTGACTTCGGTTTCTCAATGCGGCCAGGGTCTGCTCGCGGATCGTGTTGGAAGGTACGAGCCACAGGCAGACGACGTGTCCCTTGTGGATAAAATCCCGCGCGGCGATTCCCAAGGCATGGCAGGCCATGAACGTCTTGCCGCCGCCGGTCGGAACGCGAAGGCAAACATAGGGCGGCTCTCCAAGTTGATGCACCGTTCGATAAGGCCGACCAGTCTGCATAACGAAAGCCCTGGTAGGCCCGATTTTCGTCGCATCCTTTAAAAATGTTTCCAGGGCTTCGAGGCTCCGCTGCTGGTATTCGCGCAACTGCAACATGGTCAACCCACCTTGATCTGATAGGGGATCTGCCGGAACGTGACACCTTCGCGTTTTAGACGCGCAAGGCTTAGACGGCACCCTTCGCCGTAGATCACACGCGGTCCATTATGCTGGGGCAACGAATCCAGGACGGGGCCAATTAAAATGTTACCGCCGTTTACCCGCTTGTCACCCAGGACACCGTTGTACAGCAGGTAAACTGCCACTCCGTTTTGAATACCCAGGAGCGGCGATTTCGAAGCGGCTGGTTTCGGAAGAGGTTCGCCTGTCTCCGTGAAAAACACATGAGCCGCGAGGTCAGCGAAGGACACATCCTTGCGGATGTTGCCCGTCTCGTCGAACAGCGAGACGCCCAGGGTTACGTACCGGAAACCGCCGCCGCCTTTCCAATCCAACGTATGCGTAATCCCACCCGGATCGCCACCTTCAACCACCATCGTCAAGCGTCTGGCTGTCAAATTTCGCACGAAGTCTTCGCGCTCGACCATAATCCAACGGCGCCCCATTTTATGGGCGACCGCACCGGTCGTACCACTTCCAGCAAAGCAATCCATTACCAAATCACCTTTGTTGGATGCTATGCCGACAATCCGCTGCAACAGGCGTTCGGGTTTGGGTGTATCAAACGCCTCTTCCTCCAAAGCCAGCGCGAGCATTTCCTTTTTTGCCTCGTCGGTGTGTCCGACTTCGTCATGAGGCCACCACGTCCACGGCACCAACCCCTCTACTTCTGAGAGATACCTAATTACTCTGGGGACCCCATTTCCATCTTTCCCGAACCACATTCGCCCATCCGCACGGAGCTTCAAATATTCACTTTCAATGAAAGCCCAGCAGCGACCTTTGGGAGGAGTGTGTTCCTTCCCGTTTGGTGCCACAATTGTGTACATCTGATTTGGACGCCAGCCTTGAGCAGTCATCGAAATAGATTGCCAAGGACCTTTCGGGTCATTATTTGGGTTTTGGTAAACTGATCTACTTTTTTCATCCAAAGGCACCCGATTTCTGGCCACTTTGAACAGGTCGGGGTTCATTGCGTAAACCATTAGGTATTCATGGACATCGCCAATGCCTGCCCTATTTTCCCGCGAATAACGTTTTTGCCAAACGACGGTCGCCACGAAACGCTGAGGACCAAAAACCTCGTCCATCAAGAGCCTAAGATAGCCCACCGCGTTGTCGTCTATGCTGACAAAAATAGCCCCGTCCTCGCGCAGGAATTGCTTGAGAAGCTGCAGGCGTGGATACATCATACAAAGCCATTTATCGTGGCGCGACAAATCTTCCGCCTCGTGGCCGACAACTTTTCCGAGCCAATCGCGCATCTCCGGGCTGTTCACGGCGTCGTTGTAAATCCAGTTCTCGTTACCGGTGTTGTACGGGGGATCGATGTAGATGCACTTCACTTGCCCAGCGTAATAAGGGAGAAGCGCCTTGAGAGCGAGCAAGTTGTCGCCTTGCATGAGTAGGTTGCCGCTGCCGGGATCGCCCACGGACAGCTTCGGGTCGGCCTTCAGGAGGTGGAACGGCACCTCCCGGTGGTGGTTCAGCACGGCCTTTTTTCCGATCCATTCCAGAGTTGGCATAGCCCCTTTTCCTCCACCGCCATCGCCCAGCAGCGCACGGTCAGACGCATTCAACAAACAGAGAATTACGAGAGAATACGAGCGCGGTCTTGCAGAGTCAAACGAATACGCCGCAGGAACCGTCTTCGAAGGCGAAGACCAACCAGAGCGCACTTCCTCGCCTCGCTCGATCCTTTCGTCTCCTTAAACTATTTTCAGATCCGGCCTTCGCTTCTTCGAAGAAGCGCCACTTTGCCCATTTCCGGCAACTGGAACCATGACCAACCCGAACAGAAGCGCGTCGAGGTCGGTCGGATCGATTCGCAGGTCGCGAGCGACGTCTTTTTTGGCGATGTTCTCTTCACGAAGCGTCAAGAAAACCTTATTCAAAATCTGCGAGGTCTCGTGCGACGATCCTTGCGGTTCACGGGTTCGATAACCGAGTTGGGCTATCTGCACGCAAATGGTGCGGTACTGCCATTCGGTTAGAAGATTAAGCGCTCTCAATCGATACGCGAGAGCGCCAACAGAAACCGTCCAGTGCTTTTTGAGCGCGATGAGTAAGTCCAATGTGGCCATTCGAGGCGCTTTTGCCAACACGCTTCCTTTAGGCATCAGCATCGCAGAAGCGAAGGTATCCGCTTGTTGCTCGGCTTCGCGGCCGTTGGGGGCACCGTGGCGATGAAGAACGAGATGGCCGAGTTCGTGCGCACAGTCGAACCGGCTTCGTTCTGCTGATTTTGTCGTGTTAAGGAAAATGAAAGGGGTGTTGCCCCTCCATAAAGAAAACGCATCCACTTCCCGGCAGCTTTCCGCGAGCGAATAGATACGGACCCCGTGGAGTTCAAGCAGATGGATCATGTTCCTTATGGTGAGTTCACCAAGGGTCCATTTATTTCGGACGTATTCCGCAGCCGCTTCGGGTTCGGTATTGCGAAGCGATGGTACATCGGATTGCGGAAGATTGAATTTATCTTCAAGCCATTGGTTCAACTCAACCGCCAAGTAACCGGCGCTAAGAGCCATGTCACGTTGATACGCGGTCATCGAACTCATGGCGCGGAAACTTGCCCCGTTGGGAGGCAGTTCGGATACCTCCGGTTGGGAGAAAAAATCCTCAGGAAACTGTAGCGCGTTGGACAGTGTGGTTAGGTGAGCCGACGTGGGTTCATAGTCGCCGCTTTCATAGGCGGTGATGCTTCGCACAGTCAACGAGGTAGTCTCACCCAGACGAATCTTTGTCATCCCTCGCCGTTTTCGCGCAAGGGTCAGCCGTGAAGGTACGAACACGATTTCCCCCTTTGTTTCAATCAGCGACGGTTGACTTCGATGACGATTTCCGGACTCGGTTCCTCGGGTTCCATTGTCAGAAGCTCCGGATCAAGACGAACCGGTTCCAAAATGATGCGTTCCGCCCAATCCTCGACTCGATCATCCTCTCCGATGAAAGCCGGAAGGGACAGTTCGCAACGAACTTCCTCGCGCCTCCGCGAAATCAATAGAAGCCAAGTGACTCGTTCGGGGTCAGACTGATGGATCGGTGTCGGCGCGGGCGAAAGGACAAACAGCGAGAGTTGCCGACTATTCTGTTCGACCGCCGCCACAGTAGCCGGTCCTTTTTGGCTTTTTGTTTTCGGTGAGGCCTCCGCTTGGCCAGTCCCTTCATCTCCAGACGCAACGGTGATGGCAAGACGGCCTTCAGGATCGATAACCGTTGAAAGGTGGCCCTCGTCGCTCCTAACCCAGCCCAACGGTAAAAGGTTTTCGCGCAATGCACGCAGTGCTCTGCCCCCTGGCATCACTGCAACCAGAAAGGGGGGATCGTTGGCAGTGCAGCTACTTCTAGCCATCTCACCGGCTTTCACAGCAGCCAGCAAAATTTCAGCGTTGAGGCCAATTTCCGCAAGTCTTTCGTTGACTTCCACTGTTTCCTGACGGACAATTGCGTTCATCGTATTCCTTTCTGCTGGTCCATGCCAGCAATGCACTTCCTGTTTTTCTACCTCATTTGAGGTCGAAAAGCAAGAAGTTTTCATGTGAGGGTTAGATTTTTTTCAAAGCCCTCCTAAGAGCCCAATCCCTTCCAACCCTCCCTAACCCCGATAAGCTCTTCAAGAGCATAAGGAGCGATTACGTGCCGGGATGGACGCGCCTGCTCAGTTCGATATCGGGGAATCGTCATTGCTAAAAGTTCTTAGCCCGAGCGGAAAAAAATGCGGCTCAATGAAACCTTTTTCCTCGTGCGTGTGTCTGAAAAAGAACTCGGGCCGAGAAGCGGTGTGCTGGATTACGTAGTCCATGGGAACCCGAGAGAAAACGATTGACACCTTGACGATGCGGTAATAGGTTTCATGACCATGTTGCGTATGTGCCTCAAAATAAATCGGTTGGCGGCGTTGCTCGCGCTGTTCGGCGTTTTGCTGCTGAACGCGCCCCACGCGGACGCCTGCCAAAACGACGAGGCGTCCTGCGAGTCCTACTGCCCCGCCATGATGGACTGCGCAGTTCCTTCCACTGACGATCGTGGCGGCTCCGAAAGTTCCGACTCTTCATCGGACTCCGACCATCTGGCCTGCTGCGTGGCCCAACATACTATGATCGTTACGAGTGCCAACGTCGAATTTCCTCTCGTGCTGGTGGGCGCTCTGGAATCAGTTCATGTCACGCTAAATCCCCTCTTTGTGGTTACCTTCGAACGTCCGCCACGACTCGCCTAGTCCCAAGTCAAATCCCGACGACAATTTAGATCCGGCCGGTTGAGCCACACGGCCAGTCGCCGGTGACAACCATGCGTTTTCAATGAATTACGCGCCTCCGGGAATATTCCGGGGGCCGCGTAGAAGGAGTAATCGATTCATGTTCCGTTACGGAATTGCCTTATTTATTTCGTGCATCGCCTTCCTGGTGATCGGTTGCGCCAGTCACCGCATCGATGCCTCGTGGCCGACCCAGCGTCCATTAGGCGGAAGTGTCGAGTCATACCGACCGCCGACCGCGATTTCAGATGAGCCCGACTCAGAGGGAACCTCCAAAATCGAAGGCCCGTTGACGCTTTCGCAAGCACTCGCTCTCGCGCTGATGAACAACCCCGAGTTGAAAGCATTCGGTTGGGACGTGCGCGCGGCGGAAGCTCGGTTCCTGCAAGCAGGCGTATCGCCGAACCCTGAGTTCGAAGCAGAGGTCGAGGAATTCGGCGGCGCTGGAGAACGTAGCGGGTTTGACGGCGCGGCGGCGACGTTTTCGCTGAGCCAAGCACTCGAATTGAGCGGCAAGAGGTCGAAGCGTTCCGCCGTAGCCGAACTGGAGGGCAAAGCGGCGGGATGGGACTATGAGACCAAACGCATCGAGGTGTTAACCTCCGTCGTCAAGGCGTTCATCGATGTCTTGACTGCCCAGGAAAAGCTGGCGCTCACCGGCGAGGCGGTTCAACTGTCGGAACGTCTCCTGGAAACCGTCCAGAAACTCCATGAAATCGGGAAAGCGCCCGCATTGGAAATCGCCAAGGCGCGCGTCTCCATTGCTTCAAGCCGAATCGAGCACGAAAACGCCGCGAGAAATCTCGCCGCCACGAAGCAGCGATTGGCGGCGATTTGGGGCGGCGGCGCGTCCTCCTTAGACAAAGTTACGGGAGATTTCCAGGCCGTCCCGTCCATCCCCCAACTGGCAGACTTGGAATCCCGTATCGCGCAGAATCCGGACCTTGCCCGATTTGAAGACGAACTTCGCCTGCGCCGCGCGGCAGTGGATTTGGAAAAAGCCAACCGCGTTCCCGATCTGACGGTCAGAGGCGGCGTGCAACGGTTCGGCGATGCGGACGATACCACCTTCGTACTCGGCATCGGCATTCCATTGCCGATTTTCGACAGCAACAAGGGCAATGTGGCGGCCGCGCGCTTCGAGGAAAGAAAAGCAGTGGAAAACGGCCGCGCGGCCACGCTGCGTCTTCGCACCGAACTGACGGATACCTATCAAAGGTTGTCGGCCGCTTTTTCGGAAATCAATTCCCAAAGGGCGGACGTCATCCCTCAAGCGCAAAGCGCATTTCAAAGCGCCGAGGAATTCTACCGAATGGGCCGCTTCAGCTTCCTGGAAGTCCTGGACGCGCAGCGGACCCTCTATGACGCGAGATCGCGCCTGGTGGAAGTCCTCTCCGAGTATCACCAATCCGTCGCCGACATCGAACGGTTGACGGGACAATCCATGAATCCATGACGGTTACAAATCCGTTCAAAATGAGGAGTCAGACAATGAGCAACAAGAAGACTTTTTGGGGAATGGCCATCGCGGCGATTGTCGTCGCTGCTTTCGGCATCGGTTGGGTTTTGGGATCCGGCGGCGCGGAACTGCCGCCGACACAAGCCTATGCGTCCGAGGGTGCATCGAAAAACGAAGCGCACGACGATCACGGTGAGGACAAACATGGAGAGAAACCCGGGGCGCACGACGAGAAGGGCGCTGCTCACGAAGAGCACGGGGAGGAAGGGGTGATCCGACTGAGCGACGCAGTTCTGAAGGAGTTCGGCATTGAAATCGCCACAGCCGGGTCGGGATCGCTACGACACGAATTGACTCTGCCCGGCGAAGTCGGTCTGAACACCGACCGTTTGGCCCACGTCAATCCTCGCTTTGCGGGCGTCATCCGAGAGGTTCGTCGGAGCCTGGGAGATCGTGTCGGCGCAGGACAGATTCTCGCGGTCATGGAGAGCAACGAGAGCTTATCGAACTACGAAATAAAGGCGCCCATTTCCGGGACGATCATCGAACGCCATGCGCACGTGGGAGAATTGCATCAGGACGCGGAACCGCTCTTCGTCATCGCGGATTTGAGCACCGTCTGGGTGGACCTGCGTATTTACCAGAAGGACCTGCCCCATGTGCGGAAGGGTCAGGCGGTCAACATTTCGACTGGGACGGATCAGCCGGATTACGAGGGAACGATTTCTTATCTTGGGCCGGTCGTCAGCGAGGATACCCGAACGGCCTTGGCGCGCGTCGTGGTCAAGAACGCGGAAAACAGCCTTCGTCCGGGAACGTTTGTAACCGCTCGCGTCACGGTGGACGAGACGCAGCTTCCGTTGGTCATCCCGCAAAGCGCCATTCAAACCATCGAGGACAAGGCGTCCGTATTCGTCCAAACGGAGGAAGGATTCAGGCCGGTTCCGATCACGACTGGAAGGACGACTCCCGACCAGGCTGAAGTCCTGACCGGATTGCAGACTGGGCAGCAATACGCCGCCAAGGGCGCGTTCACACTCAAGGCTCAATTGTCCAAAGCCTCCTTCGGAGACGGCCACAACCACTAAGAGGATCGTTTCATGACGCGATTGATTGAATTTGCCCTTCGCAGCCGTCTGCTGATTACCGTTATCGGGGTGTTGTTCCTGGGCGCGGGTTACCTGGCCTACCGACAACTCCCCGTTGACGCTTTTCCGGACGTCACCCCGGCCTTGGTGCAAGTGTTCACCGAAACGGAAGGCCTCGCACCCGAGGAAGTGGAAAAGTACATCACCTATCCCGTCGAAACGGCCATGAACGGTCTTCCGAATCTCCACGAGATTCGATCCGTTTCCAATTTCGGCTTGTCCGTCGTGAATATCTATTTTGAAGACGGCACGGATATCTACTTCGCGCGCCAGCTTGTCGGTGAGCGGCTGCAGCTTGCGCGCGAGGAGATACCCGAGGGCTTCGGCGAACCGGAAATGGGGCCCATCGCCACGGGCATGGGACAGGTGTTGTTCTATTTCGTCGAAGACGAGACGGGTAAGCGCGGCAAGGAGGAGATGCGTTCCATCCAGGACTGGCTCATCAAATTCAACATCCAGACGGTTCCTGGCGTTACGGAAGTGCTATCGCTCGGAGGCGACGTTAAACAATTCCAGGTTCAGGTTCGTCCAGTCGATCTCCTGCGCTACGACCTATCCTTGAACGACATTCTCGAATCCGTAAAGGCGAACAACTCCAACGTGGGCGCGCAATTCATCGTCAAGAACGCCGAGGAGTACGTGGTTCGTTCCATCGGGCTTGCCGAGAAGGTGCCCGATATCGAGCGGATCGTACTCAAGGTCAAGGATGGCACGCCGGTTTATCTTTCGCAGGTCGCAGACGTGGTTGTGGGCGGCGAGGTGCGTCGCGGTCTCGCAACCATGAATGGCAAAGGCGAAGCCATCGTTGGAATGGTTCTCAAGCTCATCGGGACCAACACCTCGGACGTCATTCGTGACGTGAAAATCAAAATGGAGGAAATCAACCGCATCCTTCCACCGGGCATCAAGGTTGTTCCGTATTACGACCAGGCGACCCTTGTGGCCAAGTGCGTCCACACGGTTACCGAAGCCCTGCTTGAAGCGGTCGTTCTGATTGTCATCATCCAGCTTCTTCTGCTGGGTGGACTGCGGCCGAGCATCGTTGTCCTTGCCGCCATCCCGTTTTCTCTCGCCTTTTCATTTCTCGCCATGCGGTTCATCGGTATTTCGGCGAACCTCATGTCGCTGGGCGGCCTGGCTATCGCCTTGGGCCTACTCGTGGACGGGGCGGTGGTCATGGTCGAGAACGTGGATCGGATGCTGCGAGAGAGCGATCCGGCGGAACCGAAAATTCACGTGGTTGCACGCGCTTGCTCCGAAGTCGCCCGACCGATTCTCTTTTCGCTTCTCATCATCGTCATTGTTTTTCTGCCGCTCTTCACGCTCCAAGGCGTCGAGGGTAAGACCTTCAAACCGCTGGCTCAGACGATGGCGGCGGCCATGTTGGGCTCCCTGCTATTCGCCGTGCTGTTCGTGCCGGTGCTGGCCAGTCTGTTGATGAAACGGCCGAAAGCCGGAGGAGCAGAGCACAAAGAGTTTATCGTACTGCGAGGTTTGCTGCGCGGTTATCGCCCGGCGGTATCGTTTTTTGTGCGGAAACCAGCGGCCGCCGTTGCCATTGCGTTGATCCTGCTCGTCATCGGCGGATTTATCTTTACGCGCCTTGGTTCGGAATTCGTGCCGCGTCTGAATGAAGGCGACCTTCTGATTCGAGCGACAATGGCGCCCTCGATTTCCCTTGAGGAATCCCGCGACACTATGACTCGTTTCGAGCGACGGCTGATGGAAAGATTTCCCGAAGTCACGCGCGTCGTAACACGGGTCGGGCGCGGCGAAGTGGGCGCACACGCCGATCCTGTCAACTCGGCGGAAGCGTTCGTTGCCCTGAAACCAATGGACCAATGGGAAACGGCTCACTCGTTATCCGAACTTTATGCCAAGATGGGCGAAGCCTTTAAGGATTTCCCCGGTGCGCAGTTCAACTTTACGCAACCGATCGCGGCTGCGGTCGATGAATTGCTCACGGGCACCAAAGCGGAACTGGCGATCAAGCTCTTCGGGTCGGAAATGGCGGTGCTGAAAGAAAAGTCCGATGAGATCGCCCGTGTCATCGCCAAAGTTCCAGGCGCCTCGGATGTTCAAAAAGATCAGATCACCGGCACCCCGCAACTTCGCATCACAGTGGACCGAGCCGCCATCTCGCGATACGGCATCAACGTCGCGGATGTTCAGGAAACCATCCGCATGGCTGTCGGCGGCGAAGAAGCGGGACAGATCTTCGAGGATATCCGCCGATTCGACATCGTACTTCGATTCGCGCCGGAAGCCCGAGCAAGCAAGGAGGCCATCGGCGACATCCTGATTCACGGTCCTGACGCCACGCGCGTTCCGCTATCGCAACTGGCGGTCATCGAGGAAATCGTCGGGCCACGTCAGATCACCCGCGAGAACAACCAGCGCTTCATCACGGTCCAATGCAACGTCCGAGGACGGGACATCGGCTCTTTCGTGAATGACGCCCAGCGAGCGATTGAGGCCGAGGTAAAACTTCCACCAGGCTATTTGGTAAGTTGGGGCGGCCAGTTCGAGCTTCAACAGGAAGCCAACAAGCGTCTGATGCTCGTCATCCCCGTGACGCTGTTCATCGTATTTCTGCTCCTCTTTTCATCCTTCAACTCGCTGAAGAATTCATTCCTCATTCTCCTGAACATTCCGTTGGCGCTGGTCGGCGGCGTCGCCGCGCTCTGGCTGTCGGGGCAGAACCTGTCCGTTCCGGCTTCCGTCGGCTTCATCGCCTTGTTCGGAATTGCGCTCGCCAACGGGATGGTGCTGGTGACGTACTTGAATCAGTTGGTCAACCAAGGAGTGTCTCTGGCGGAAGCGAGCGTGCAAGGGGCTTGCATGCGCCTGCGTCCAGTCTTGATGACGGCTCTCGCCGCGGGCCTGGGTCTGGTGCCGATGGTCTTGTCTTCCGGAACTGGCAGCGAGGTACAACGGCCGCTGGCTACGGTGGTCATCGGCGGCCTGGTCACATCAACCTTTTTGACGTTGCTCGTCATCCCGGCTGTCTATCGATGGTTCGCCAACGTCCCCGAAATCGAGATTCCTGAAACAGAGGAGGAGCTGTCATGAAATTCATCCACGCCTACATCAAGCCGGAACGGTTGGCTCCGGTGACCCTCGCGTTACGGAAAGTCGAGGGATTGACCGGCATGAGTGTGTTCGACTGTCGCGGTTTCGGTCGCACGTGGCTGAAGGCCATGCACCACCACGCGGCGGATGACGCCGGTGACTTTGTCCACATGGTAAAAGTCGAAATCATCTGCCAGGACCAGCTGGCCGACACCATCGTGAACGCGCTGGAGAAAGCGGCGCACACGGGTCTTCGAGGGGATGGGAAGATATTCACCGTCGATATCGAATCGAAGGTGCGGATCGGGACCGGAGAAAGATGGCCGATCAAGCACGAGTGATTTTCAATGCGAACAAGGACTTTCTCGGAAACGGGAAAGCGGAATTGATAAAGGAGATAAGACATGAATTCCAAGAGCTACGGCATTCTTTTGGCGACACTTTCTGCGCTGATCGTCATCATAGTGGGATGCGCGACGACCGCTCCGAATCTGGCGGCGGATGGGAGAATCGCCTTGAACAGTGCCAAGTCCGAAGACTTACAGATCGGCAACCTGGCGATTCGTCGGGTGGAGGGAACGACCGTTGTTACCGGCCAGGTACGTCCAATACGGACGCAGGCCAATCCCACTCCTGTCGGTCACCTCGATATCGCCGTAACCTCCCAAGACGGCGCTGTTGTCTATGAAGGCAGTTCCTACGTGCATATTTCACGTCCGCGTCATGGGAAACCGACTCTGAGTTCTCGATTCGAGGTGAAGTTGCCCGTGGAAGTCTCCGATGGCTCCATCGTCAAAGTCGCTTTTCACAGCGAGGCCAAAGATCTGCGCGCGCCCTTCAACTGCGGGGCCAATACAGCCGGGCGCGAAGTGTCAGCCTCAGAGGTGAAATGATGGGTGCTAACTAATGCGATCTGTCGCTCTTCGGCAGAATTTGGCCTTGGATTGTTTTATCTTCGGCCACTTCAAAGTGAAACGACGAGTAGTCGTGGCGGCTGTGCTCGCCGGCATCGCCATCGTCATCGTTGTTTCCGGCATTCTGATTTGCGTAAACGCGTCAAGCATCGCGACGAACTCGATACGAGGTCAGATGCCTTCAACGGGTGTCCAAGCGCGAGGCGAAAAACCGTCTGCTGAGATTCCGGCTGAAATCTTCGGGCGAACGGAAACGCCCTACAGTTTGGAAAACGGCGAGGACTCCTGCAATCCCGATAGCATGGAGGTGTCCAGAAACCCTGGCGTGTGCGAATGAACGAGGCGGATGTAGCAAAATACCCCTGTCACGTAATCATCGTTACGAGAGTCGATTTGACATCTGCAAATCGAGCGATATATTGAGAATGCTATGGTGAAACATTCGGCCAAAACACGTTTTCTGGCCGCGCTGGTTCTTGGCGCGTTCGTGGTGGTCGTTCTTCCTCACTTGGACGTGGCATCAGAAGGGAAGGACGGTCTGGGAGCATTCGGGCGCATTTGTTGCTGTGAAATTGCGCCCGAGGGCCACGCGAAGACCGATCACCAACCCAGTTCCTCCGATCATTGTCTGAACTGTTCATCGTTTCATACCTTCGTATTCAGCCCGTTCGGTCGCACCCTGGAGCCGCCGACACCGGTACAGAAGGTTGTGGCGATGGACAATCAAGTCCTCCAAGATTTCATCGGCTCCATTTTTCACCCTCCCCGCTTGGCGTAGTTCCCAGCGACCAATCCTGAACCGAATATCTCCGTCAGGGTGAGCCATTTCCGCTATTCGCGTGGAAGGGCGTCGCCCGCGACATGATGGTCATTCAGAAGGAGCAAAGACCATGAAGAAAGCGACTTTCATTCTTATCGGTGCGATGACGACCCTCGCTCTCGCGCTTACCGTCAGCTGTGACACGAACAGCAGCAACGGTGACGATGACGACGACAGCCAATCAGCGGACGAAAGCTCGTCGGTGGAGCAGAACTTCCTCTCAATTGTCGATGACATGCGCCTGGCGGTGACGCAGTACGCCGACGCCTCGGACCAGTCAGGATCCCGTGATGATTACTACGGTCGCCTGGACCAGGGAATCGGCGATCTGTCGAACCTCTGGGATCAGATGCGCTCGCAATGCGATCAGTTTGCCGACGACTGCCCGATGAATGGCGGGGCGACAGGCGACTGGTCGGATCAGTGCATGTCGGGTGGCCACATGATGGACCAAGGACGCATGGGCCAACTTCAGGGCTTTATCGATTCATGCCGATCATCCCTGGATGACTTCTGGGCGACCTGCGGGGAACAGTGGAGTGAATCCTGCGGGCAGATGGCCGACCAGCACACGCAGCAAATGGATGGCTTCCTCGGCCAGATGTGGAACGACTGCAACGACTGGTGGTCCGATGGCGGCATGATGAACGGCGACCACGACCACTGGGGAAATTGCAGTGACGACCACCACGATGACGATATGATGGATGACGACTGGCAAGACGACGACATGATGGACGACGACGACATGATGGACGACGACTGATGCGGCAACAGAATTTGACCGATTGAACACAACCAGGGGTCGGGGACACAACTTGGCTCCGAATTGAAGGCTCGTGCTGAGCACGAGAGCAGAAAGGACCAAACGATGCGCAAGATCGTATTCACAGTTACGGCGATGATTGTCGGCCTTCTGATGGCTTCGGCCAGCGCCTACGCCTGCGGTGGGTGCGGATGGGGACATGGTCAGGGAATGGGGAATTCCCATGCCGCAGTCCCGGACGATGCTCGCCTGAGCGGCGATCAACAAACGACCATTGATAAAATCCAGAAAAATTATAAGGGACGATTTGACTCGCTGAACAGCCGGATTGACGACGCAAATACCACCTTGGACACCGAACTCGCCAAGTCGGAACCCAACCTGGCGAAAATCAAGGATTTGCGAAAACAGCGCGCCGACATGATTGCAGAGATGGAAAGCCTGCGCGTCCAAATGAACGTCGAGGTCAAAAAGGTGCTGTCGGAAGTCCAGAGAAGCTATTATGGTGACTATGCATTTTGCCCATGCGGAATGCGGGGGCATTCGCAAGGGATGCACTCTGGGAACTCGAACGCTCCAACCCACGGCGGTTACTACTGTGACGGCTGGGGCTGGTAACGCGACATCGGCATCACTTTGGGCCGTGGAACCAGCGACGACTCGTTCGTTTGCTGGTTCCGCGGCAGTTGTGCGCGAAGCAGAGTCGGAACGCGGCACCTATTTTGCGTGGAGGTGCAGATCATGAGTCGTGAAAAATTCCAACATGCCGGTCAGGGGCATGGCGATCAGCCTGCCAACGCTCAGGAACTGAGCTTTCGTTGCGCAAATGTTGACTGCGAGAATGAGGCGAGGATTATCATGCGCGGCCTGGAATCTCAGCCAGGCGTCTCCTCAGTGCGAGTGCTTGCGAAGGCAGGTCGCGTGGACATGAAATTCGACCCTGCGGCGACAACGGAATCGCTTCTCATCGTGCGGCTTACTGAACTGGGCTTTCCACCGATCGCCGAAACAAAACAAAAAGGCCCGGTATGGTGGAAGCACTCAAAGGTCGTGGCCTCCATTGCCGCCGGATTGTTGTCCCTGGTCGGTTGGTTATCGGGCACCCTTGGGGTTGAAGTCCTGCCAACGGTTCTTTACTTGGCGGCGATGGTCATCGGCGGGTATTACTTTGCCCGTGAGGCGGTGGAGGACCTCATAGATGAACGGCGCATCGGCATCGAGTTCCTCATGGCGGCGGCGGCGATCAGCGCCGCCGTTCTTGGCATGCCGGGGGAAGGAGCCGTCCTTGTTTTCCTATACTCCATTTCCGAAGCCCTGGAAGGATTCACCGAAGAAAAAACGCGGGCATCCGTCCGCGCGCTCATGAAATTGACTCCCAAGACCGCCCTCATCGAACGCAATGGCGACTCGTTCGAGGTGCCGGTTGAAGACCTGTCGGTTGGCGATGTCTTCATCGTGAGAGCCGGGCAGTCGGTCGCTACGGACGGCGTTGTCGTCGAAGGACGATCGGCTCTCAATCAAGCGCCGGTTACTGGAGAGAGCATTCCGGTCGAGAAGGCACCGGGCGACGAGGTGTTCGCGGGCAGCATCAACGGCGAAGGCGGATTGCGCGTTCGCGCCACGCACACGGCGAATGACAACACCATCGCGCGTATTATTCAAATGGTTGAAGAAGCCCAGGAGCGCAAGGGAGAGCGAGAGCGTTTGATCGACCGAATCGCGAAATATTACAGTCCCGCGGTCCTTGCCATCGGCATCCTGATAGGAGTTCTGCCGCCATTGCTCGGCTCGGGCGAACTTACGATTTGGCTGACTCGCGCGACGGTCTTCATCGTCGCGGCAGCACCTTGCGCCGCGGTAATATCGATTCCGATCACGATGGTCGCGACCCTCGGACGCGCCGCGAGTCATGGCGTTTTGTTCAAGGGCGGAATCCATGTCGAGTCCCTCGCTCGAATCCGAGCCGTGGCCTTCGACAAAACCGGCACGCTCACGCGGGGGCTGCCGGAGTTGACTGATGTGATTCCGGCCTCGAACGACGATTCGGCAATCGCCGAAACGGACTTGCTCGGTTTGGCCGCCGCCGTTGAAATGTGGAGTGAGCATCCGCTTGCAAGAGCCATCGTGCGGGAGGCGGATACCCGCAAGATCACGACGACGCAGAGTGTGGATTTCACGGCGCTCACCGGTGCGGGAGCCAAGGCTCACATCGACGGCGAAGAGGTGATTGTTGGCAGCGCTTCCTTGTTCGCCGATGAGCACGGCGTGGATATCTCGCATTTGTCTCAGAGAATCGAGTCACTTCAAGACGAAGGCAAAACCGTTGTTCTCGTTGGCCAGCGTGAAAAAGTGCTGGGGATACTGGCGTTGCGCGACAATCCGCGATCAGGAGCCAAGGAGGCCGTAACCGGCATTCTCGCCCTCGGGCTTGGAAGTGCTATCATGTTGACCGGCGACAACGAACGCACGGCGATGGCTATTGCAGGCGAAGTCGGAATACGCGAGATTCGTGCGGCGCTCAAACCACAGGAAAAAGTCGATGCAATTCGAGACATCGAGACTCGTTATGGCAGCGTCGCAATGGTGGGTGACGGAGTGAATGACGCCCCTGCGCTCGCCGCTGCAAGCGTCGGGATCGCTATGGGCGCAGCCGGTTCGGACGTCGCCCTCGAAACAGCCGACATTGCTTTGATGGGTACCGATCTTGAACGGCTCGTCTACGCCATCTCTCTTGCAAGAAAGAGCACGGCAGTGGCGAACCAGAATTTGGTGCTTTCGGCCCTCGTGGTCGCCGGACTCATCATCGGGGCGCTGACGGGTTCTTTTTCACTCACTGTTGCAGTCGTGGCACACGAGTTAAGCGAGTTCGCGGTCATCGGCAACGGTCTGAGAATGCTAAGGGCTTAAGGCCAATGATGACCATAAGTACCCCACATACCACTGAGTACAAACCGGAGGTGATCTATGTACGAAAGGGACTATGCGTTTACAAGGAGTTTTCCGGGACGGACATTCGAGGCGGTGACCGATCGAGTTCGAGAGGCTCTTGCCACGGAAGGTTTTGGTGTCCTGACGGAAATTGACGTGCAAGCGACGCTCAAGAAGAAGCTGAACGTTGAAAGACGGCCCTACCTCATCCTGGGAGCCTGCAACCCGCCGCTGGCTCATAAGGCTCTTGAGGCCGAGCCGCCTATTGGAATATTCCTTCCCTGCAATGTCGATGTATTCGAAGGGGAAGATGGTGTGATCTACGTCCAGACGCCAAAGCCGATCCTCATGTTCGGCCTCGTTGGCAATCCGTCCGTCAAGCCCATTGCCGAAGAGGTGGAGGCCAAGCTTCGACGAGTCCTGGAGCGCATCGAGGCGTAGTCGAGAAAGCCAAGCCATGCTCATGAGAGTATTTTTCTTTGTGATTGCCGCCGTCGTTTTCCTTTGGGAATCCCGCTCCTCAGAACGCGGATTCAAGAGTCTCACGGGAATCGATCCCGTGGCATTTCGCCGGACTGCAAGCCAGGCGCAAAGACTTTCATGGCGCGTTTTTCAGATTGTATCCGCAGGTTACGCCCTGTTGTTCCTGCGATTCCTCATCGGTCCATCAACTCTGCTTAGAAATCCAATAGTGAGCATTTTGAACCATTCGTGGTTTGCCGTTTTGGGTTTCGCAATTTCCTTATCAGGTATTTACCTGGCGCGTTCAGCAAGAAGTCGTATGGGGCGATCCTGGCGAATCGGATTCGACGAGAGTGAGACGACGGATCTCGTGAAGGATGGTCCCTTTGCCTATATCCGAAATCCTGTTTTCGCTGGAATCATGCTGTTTCAATTTGGTCTGGTTTTGATCGTACCGCATTGGTTAAATCTCCTCCTTGCGTCCGTCGCCTCGCTTTCTTTTGCCTATCAGGCTCGCTTGGAGGAAGAACACCTCACGATCCAACACGGCGAAAGCTACCGCGCCTATGCCCGTCGCACTGGACGATTCTGCCCTGGGATCGGGAAATACAACAATTAGACAGCTGTGAATGATTTTCGAGTTCTCACCGGCTGTCATCCCAAAGTCGAGAGTGCGGGAATTTTAAGTCTGCTGTTTTCAAATATCGCTTATTATTCAATGGGTTAGAAGAAGCGACTTCCCGCCAAAAATCACCGGCATTTCGATACGGGTAACGTTTCCTCCATGTGCCCATGATTCACTCCCCAATCTCGGTCACTTTCGGCGTCGACGCTTCTGGCGGGACAGATGCGGTGCGTGAAAGATCGTCAATCGCCACCACGATCGATTTCATGTCGACCCTGATTTTTTCGCTCATGTTGAAAAACCAGATGATGATTGACGATTTCACGTTGATGTTCTTCTGTTCGGTTTCAGCGTTCGTCGCCGCGCGAACGATACGCGCCTTGTAGACGTATTTGTCCGGCACATAGGCGGGCAGAATCGAAAGCGTGACGTAACAGAGCGGGTATGTGACAACGGGCCATCCGATCCCGGCTTTGTTTCGCGTCTGCGTCATGTAAACGACGTAATCGTATTCGTTTGCCGAAAAATCGCCGGCGATATGTTCAAAATTGACCGAACGGGCGTCTTGCTTGAAGAACCTGAATTCGATCTGGTCCGGCAAATCCTGACGATCGAATTTCTCCGGATCTTCGTTAATAACTTCGAGATCGTTGACCGAATATGGCAAATCGCTGAACACCATCGCGACGCGTGCTCGCGGCGCCCGCGGCGCGTCCTCAAATTCGTCAACGGTCATCCGATAGTGGCGGCATCCCGTTGTGAAAAGTGCCGATGCGAGTCCGCATACCAAGCCGACCGCGCACAATTGTCGCATTCGATTCATACGGAAACCTTTTTCTAAGAGTTACTCGATGACACCGTGGCAGTACGCCCTTTTATGTTTTGCGTCAACGAAAACAAGTGAGGCTGGATTCCAACGAGAGATCCGGCTCGCCCGACGCGCCATGACCTTTCGCCAATCCGCTGCTATAGATGGGCGTTCACGTTTTTCGCAAACGAGGAGGCGCGGTGAGGACACATATTTTCCGCGTGATGTTCGTCGTTTTCGTTTGCCTGGCCGTTGCGTCCGGCGTGGGCGGTTGTTCGTGCGCGGACGATCCTTCCGACAATTCGGGGCCGGTCGACGACACCGGCGCGCTGCCGCGCATCGACGACGACGTGTCCGACGACACCGATGACGACATAGGCGACGACGACATCGATGACGATGCAAACGATGACGACGACTCGAATGACGACGATGCGTTCGACGATGACGATTCCAACGATGATGACGCCGATGACGACACCGTCGACGACGACGCGGTGGCCGAGGCGTTCACGCTCGTGGAGCTTCCCGACGCCGCCTCGCCAGCGATGAAAATCGCGGTGCAGGCGTGCAGCGGTTTGTCGAATCGCAATCTCGGCGGTTCGATCTTCGTCAGGATGAAGGACAAGGACGACGAGTGGCTGGTCGACCTTGGCCTCGTGCCCGAAGAGACGATCGGCGCCGAAAAGTTTCTCGCGAGTTGCGTCGCGAAAGTTGGCGCGTGCGTTCGATATTCGTATGACACGCAGCAAAAGATCGTGCCGAACATCCTCACCGCCGGCGCGGCGCTTGGCGCGGTGCCGCTCGACGACAGCCTGCCGGTGACGTGCGTCGATCCGGTGTTTGACGCCATCGCCGAGTTCGCCTCGCGCGACACGCCGTACCTCGCGACGAAATACGTCTACGAGAATTTCGTCGACGACACGACCGGTCTTGCAATGATGAATCCCGGATACGACCAGAACGACAAGCGCTATTGGGATCCCGCGCTGACCGGCGACGTCAACGCGTCCCTCGTCGATTTCGTGTTCTCCGAAAAGCTGTTCGTCATCTTCCTTGTCAACGGGTGCTTCGAATCGGGCGAGGAAGGCGCGCTGTTAAGCGAGATCGTCGTGGAGAATCCCTGGCTGCGCCCCATCGGCGTTTTTGGCTACAACGATTCCTGGCTCGTCTTTGGCGGATACCTCTTCGAGGCGCACACGCGATGCACGGACGCGGGCAACATGGGCGCGATCCCCACGTCGTTCACGAACAACCTGTCGTTCTACTCGCGGCGGCGCGCGCCGATCGAAAACGTGGGCGAGGTGGAGCAGAACCCGCCGGAGGATATCGCGTACGATCCCGCGAAAACATACGTGGCGTTCATCATCGGCGACGGCGACAACGTGTCGTACATCATGGACGCGCGCAGCCGCTGGCTTGCCGAGCGCCTGGCGGATTGCGAAAAGCCGGACAATTCGTGCGAGCCGATCACGTGGTCGATCTCTCCGCACCTGACGCGCATCGCGCCGGATATCCTCGAGTGGTACTACGCGATGAGCCGGCAAACGGGGAAGGACTACTTCACGCTGCCGCCAAGCGGGCACCTGTATGCGTACCCCGCGTCGATGCCGGGCGATATGCAAGAGGCGTTCGTCGCCGCGACGGAAAACGACGCGCGCCTTCTCGACATCACCGGCACGGTGCATTGGGACTGGGCGACCACGTGGCGCGACGCGGAAACGGTGTTTCTGCCGAAATACGCCGAACACGGCGTCATCGAGGGCGTGTTTCCCGTCAACGTCCCGTACATGTTCCCGACGTTCACGTGGCCGAATCCCGATCAGTTTTTCAAGGTGCTCCCGGGCGCGGGCGGCGGCGAGGTCGTGCTGTTTCGACCGCGCGAATGGCGTGGCGTCGACAACAGCGGAAGCGGCCTGACGGCGCCGTTTTTCCTCAGCCCGGAGAACATGGCCGATGAGCTGGCGCATTATCCGCCGGGCACCGTCACCGCGATCTACATGACAAGCGACGGCGGGCTGAACCTGACAAACTCGTTCATGGCACTCGTCAAGCTTCTGCCGGCGCACGTGCGCCTGGTCAGCACCGAAACCGCCGCGCGCCTTGCGCTCGAAGCGCATCGGATGCGGGCCGATCGCTGATGAAGCCCGGGCTTGCGCGCGGCGCGAGATCTTGCACCGCCCGGCGGATCTCCGGGCGGTGCGCCCACGCAACGTGGCGTTGTCGCGGCGTCGATCAGGCGCGTCCGGTGACGCGCGACGTTTGCGCCGCCTGCGGCTGGCCCTGCGCCGCCAACTGCGTCTCCAGGTGCGAGGCGATCTGCGCGACCTCGGCCTTGAAGTCCTCGAACTCCGGCGCAAGCCCGTTGACGTACGTGCTCCAGCCCGCCGTGGCCTTGGCAAAGTGGATCGCGTCCTCGATCTCCGCGTCCGTCGCGCCGTTGAGCCGGGCCGCGGTCGTGTGGAAGTGCGTGCAGTAGCGGCACTTCGTCGCCGCCGAAATCGCGACGCCGATCAGCTCCTTGTATTTCGCCGGGATGGGGCTTTCCGCAAGCTGCGTCGCGACGAAGAGCTTCCACTCAAGCTCCAGCGACGCGTCCGGGATCACCTTGAAAAACGACGGCACGATCCCCAACGTTTGTTCGATCTCCGCGTAAACCTCATTCCGAGTCATGGCGGCTCCCCCTTGCGATGATGTGTTGACGGCCCGCTCGCCAACATACGCCCAAGGCCGGCGCCCAAATATGATCGACCTTACGCTGGCGCGATTTCGCTTATGCGTTGCGCGCGGTGGCGCAATCGGGCGCCTTCACGCCCGCGGATGGAATCGCAGGATCGCAATTCGGCGGTACACATTGAACACGGAGGAGACACGGAGGACACGGGGAAAAACAGGTTGGAACCGCGACTGTGAGGGAGCGGGTCGCATGCCGGCGCCATCGAATCACGCGTCTCCCGGCGATGTCATCCTGAGCGCAGCGAAGGATCTACGTTTCTACCGGTGCGGGGCGAGACCCTGCGCTTCGCTCACGGTGACAGGTCTCGTAAGCCTATTGGAATTGGCTCCGAATTCGGCTCGGGGAGCGGCCGGCTTGTGGGACGCGACGATCAGTGCCGGTCGCGGCTTTGGCACTCCTCGCCCTTGTCGCACGGAAGCCCCAGCGCCTTGCGTCCGCAAAATCCGCACGTGCCGGAGATGGACGACTCGTCGGAGTCCGTGCTGCCCGAAATCCGCTGGATTGCCACCCACAAGACGCACGCCGCGGCAATGCCGAGGATGGAGAAGACGTATGTCATCCGCCAAGCTCGCGGAAAAGGCCGGCAAAGCCCATGAACGCCATCGACAGGATGCCCGCGATGAAGAAGGACAGCGCCGCGCCGCGCGCCCAGTTGGGGATCGGCGCGAGTTCGTTTTCCTCGCGGATCGCCGCCATCAGCACCAGCGCGAGCGTCAGCCCGACGCCGGCCCCCGCCGCATACACCACGCCCTCGAGGAAACCGTAGCCGCGGTTGGTCTGAAAAAGGGCGAGGCCGAGGATCGCGCAGTTGGTCGTGATGAGAGGCAGGAAGATGCCGAGCGCGCGGAAAAGCGTGGGCGACAGCTTCTTGATGATCATCTCGACGAGCTGCACGGTGCTCGCGATCGCGACGATGAATGCGATGAGCTTGAGATACGGCGCGTGCGGCAGCACATAGGTGTTGAGCAGCCACGCGCTGATCGACGTGATGACAAGGACGAAGATGTTCGCGAGCCCAAGGCGCAAGGCCGTATCGATCCGCTGGCTGACGCCGAAAAACGGGCATAGCCCCAAAAAATAGGCGAGGGTGAAGTTGTTGATGACCGACGCGGACGCGAAAAGCCAGATGTATTGCTGCATCACGCGGCCTCCGTCGCGCCGGTATCCGGCACAGCCGCCGCGCGGCGCGCCTTGGCGTCCTTCATGCGCGCCAAAACGATCAGGAGCACGCCGAGCGTGAGGAACCCGCCGGGGGGCAGCTTCATGATGACCCACGGCTCGAATCCGTCTCCAAAAAGATTCGCACCAAGGAGCGTGCCGGAACCAAGAACCTCGCGGATGCCGCCGATGAGGCAGAGCGTGAGCGTGAATCCCGCGCCCATGCCCGCCGCGTCCGCGACGGAACGGCCGACGGGATTTTTCGAGGCGAACGCCTCCTGGCGGCCGAGAATGACGCAGTTCACGACGATGAGCGACAGGAACGCGCCGAGCGCCTTGTGCGCCGCGGGCATCGTGGCCTCGAGCAGGAAGTCCACGGTCGTGACGAACGTGGCGATGACGATGATGTAGGTCGAGATGCGCACCGCTTTCGGAATCAAATGCCGTAGAAGCGAAATGAGAAAGCTTGATCCGACGAGCACGAAAACGGTGGCGAGCCCCATGACGAGGCCGTTCATCAGATTGTTTGTCACCGCGAGCGACGGACACAAACCGAGCAGCCCGATAAAAATCGGGTTTTGATCCCAGAGTCCCTTCGCGAATTCCTCAAACGTGGTTTTTTCGTTTTGCGTCGCGGTCACGGTGTTTCTCCGTCGGGCGAAAGCAGCGGTTTCCAGCGATCGAGGCTCACGTTCATCATCTTCACGACGGCTTCCGAGGAGATCGTCGCGCCGCTGATGGCGTCCACTTCGTTGGGCGCGTCGCGTCCGTCGCGAACGAGCGCGACATCCGGATCGACGGCCAGCTTTTGAAAGCTCGCGACGAATTTCGGATCGAATTCGATCTTGTCGCCAAGTCCCGGCGTCTCGCGCTGGCCAAGCACGGCAAGACCCGTGACGACGCGCTCGTCGGCCTTGTAACCGTAGAGGATGGAGATGGCCTCCTGAAAGCCCGGACCTTCCGCCGGCACGGCGTATCCCGTCATCTTGCCGTCCGCGTCAGAGCCCGCGTAGATAGATTTGTCCGCCGGCTCTTCCCCCTCGGGGCCGCTGTATTCGGAGACGCCGGTCTCCATCGCGACCATCGGCGTAAATGTCGTCGTCCCCGGCAGAACGCGCAGGATCGCGGCCTCGAGCACCGCACGGCGGTTCGCCTTGATCCTCGGCAGCGTCACCGTGTAGAGGCTTGCCAGAATCGCGCCGGACAATAGCCCCGCGACGCCGAGCGTCATGGCCAGACGGAAAAAGCCGGGCTCGGAGGTTTTTTCGTCCGACATTCCGTCAGCCTCCGAAGCGACGCGGCTGCGTCTTGCGGTTGATATGCGGGGTCAGCGCGTTCATGAGCAGAATCGAATACATCACCGATTCGGGCAGGCCGCCGAACAGGCGGATGATGACGACAAGCAGCCCCACGCCGGCGCCGAAGATCCACGCGCCCTTCGGCGTGATGGGCGAGGTGACCGGATCGGTCACCATGAACACCGCGCCGAACATCAGGCCGCCGGCAAACAGCATGAAAAGCGGATTCGGATACTTGTCCGTGTTCGCCAGAAACAGCGCGCCGGAAACCGCGGCGGCGCCGGCGAGCGTGGAGACGAAAAGCCGCCAATCGAAAGTGCGCCGCGCGATCAGGAAGAGGGCCGCCGCGATCAGCAGAAATGCGCTCGTTTCGCCGAGCGACCCGCCGGTGTTGCCCCAGAACAACGGCGACAGATCGAGGGCCGTCGGATCGTGCTGGAACTTCAGGCGGCCAAGGGCCGTCGCGGCGGTGACGCCGTCAACCGATCCGTGCATGAGCGGCGCGGCGAAGGTCTGCCCGGAGATATGGAAAAAGTCCTGCCCGGGCGCCGTCCACGTGGTCATCACCGTCGGGAACGCGGCCTGCAAAAAGGCGCGGCCCACGAGCGCGGGGTTGAAGATGTTTTGCCCAAGCCCGCCCCAGATCAGCTTGCCAAGGCCGATCGCCACCGCGCCGCCGAGAAAGGCGATCCACAGCGCGACGCCCGGCGGTAGCGTGTAGGCAAGCAGAAGTCCCGTCAAAAGCGCGCTGCCGTCACGCAGCGAGCCGAGTCCCTTGCGATCGCCCGCGAGCCATTCGACAAGGCACGCGCCGGCCGCGGCGGCGAGCGGCACGAGGATCGCGACGACGCCGAAGAACCAGATCGCCGCCAGCGCCACGGGCGCGAGTGCGATCAGCACCTCGGCCATCATGCGGTTTGTCGTGCCGCCCTGGCGGTCGAACGGCGCGGTCGAGATGACGAGCGGGCGGGGTTGTTGCATCACTTGGCGTTCTTCTGCCGGACAAGTCCCTTGCCGACGCGCATGAGCTGGACCAGGGGAATCGAGGACGGGCAGACAAACGAACAGCTCGCGCATTCGAAGCAGTCGGCGATGTGCATCGCTTCGAGCATGTCGGCGCGCTCGTTGCGCGCGGCAACGGCCAGGCGCGAGGGATTCAGGAACATCGGGCACGCGTCGAGGCAACGCCCGCAGCGGATACACGGCTGTTCCATCCCGGCGCGCGGCGACACGCTCGTGAACGCGACGATGCCCGAGGCGCCCTTGACGATCGGCACGTCGAGGCTTTTTTGCGCCATGCCCATCATCGGCCCGCCGAGGATGATCTGCCGCGTCCCGGGAAGCAGCCCGCCGCAGTGCTCGATCACCGCGCCGAGCGGCGTGCCAAGCGGCACCAGCACGTTCGCCGGCCGCCGGATGCCCGGGCCCGTCACGGTGACGACGCGCTCGATGAGCGGAATGCCCCGATCGAACAGATCGGCCAGGCCCGCGAGCGTGCCGACGTTTTGCACCACCATTTCCAGATCGAGCGGAAGGCGGCCGCTTGGCACCTCGCGGCGGAAGATGGCGTCGATCAGCATCTTCTCCGCGCCCTGTGGGTATTTCACGTCGAGCGCGATGACCTCGATCCCCGCATCAACGCCCGCCGCCGTTTTGAGCGCTTCGATGGCATCGGGTTTGTTCGACTCCACGCCGACGTAGCCGCGCGTAACGCCAAGGCGCGCCATGACAAGACGCAGGCCGCGCACCACCTGCCCCGGGCGCTCGGCCATGATGCGGTGATCGCAGGTCAGGTACGGCTCGCACTCGCAGCCGTTGGCGACCACGAACCGGACTTTCTTGCCCTCGGGCACGCTGAGTTTGACGTGCGTCGGAAATGCCGCGCCGCCGAGGCCCACGAACCCCGCGTCCTGCACCCACTGGATGAATTCCGCGTGCGCGAGCGAGGCGGGGTCGGGCGGGCGGTCATAGGCCAGCTCGCCCGCCGCCCAGGGATCGGTCTTGATGACGATCGCCGGCTCGCGCCGTCCGTTGGCCGTGGGGCGAAGCTCGATCGCGCGGATCGTGCCGGAGACCGGCGCATGCAGCGCCGTGGAGACAAAACCGCCGGGGCGGGCGATCTTTTGCCCGCGCGCCACGCGCTGCCCCGGCTCCACGACCGCCACCGACGGCGCGCCGATATTCTGCGCGAGCGGCAGGACCAACTCGTCCACGAACGGCATCCGCTCGATCGGCAGATGGTGCGTCGCGTCCTTGTGTTCCCCGGGATGGACCCCGTGGCGAAAGGATTTCGCGGCGGATTCGACGAGGCGCTGCATCAGTCGTCACCCGCCGTTTTTCCGGCCTCGCCATCGGGCCGGCGCGCGTTCGTCGCCAGTTCCACGAGCTTGCGGCGGAGCTTGTCGGCCTGCTCGGCCCGGACGTTCGCGAGCGCCTTCTCGTTTTCGGCGCGAACGGCGGCAAGCTCGGCCGCGTGCGCGCCGGCCAGCTCGGCCCGAAGCTGCTCGCGCACGGATTGCGTAAACGGCGTCTGTACGCCGGCGATCTCCTGCAACATGCGCCAGTGGCCGGCGCGCTCGGTGGCAAGTGCCGCGGCGTGGCCGTTCGCGTCAAATCGCGACTGCGCGGCGCACCACGCGGCGGGCATCAGCGGCGCGCCGCCGTCCTCGACCCACATCTCGCTCGGCGCCGGGTTGTCGTCGATCGAAAGCCGCGCGCCGAAGATGCCCTTGGCGGCGGGGTCGTAAGACAATAACGGATGGACGCGCGTACGCACCGCCAGGTCCGCGAGCGCGATGGTCTCGTTCGTCTCGAACCCGTGGCGGCGCGGGCTTGGCGCGTAAGCGTGGATAAGCGCCGGGCCCGGATGGGCCAGCGCCTTTTGCACTTGCGCCATGAAGTGATCCGGATGCGCGAGTGACACCGACGCGACGAACGCCGACTTGTGCGCGATTGCGAGGAACGCGGGGTCGCCGCCGCGCGCGCGCGGACCGTGACCATCGAGTACGAGAAATTTCACAGGCATGTCACCGGTCAAAAGACGCGACATCCCCGCGAGGTTGGTGCCGCACAGCGACTCGGCGTCGCCCACAAGAAACAGCGGCGGAATCGAGGCGCGTTCCGCGTCGGTCAGATCGCTCCACGCGAGGTCGGCCAGCGCCGTCTCGGCGGCCGCGCGGTCGGGCGCGGCGTCGCGCCACAGCTCGGCGCGCCGCGCCAGGCGCACGGTTTCGAGCGATTCGCGGGTGAGGCCCTCAACGAGGCCTTCGGCCATCGCGCCCGCATCGCCAAGCTCCACCGTGAGCGGCGCGTGCAGGGGATGATGCGGAAAACGCGCCATCCAGCTTGCGGTCGTTTCTCCGCCGAGCACGACGCCCCACCGGGCGCGGCCCGCGTCGCCTGCGCCGTGCAAAAGGCGCTCGCGCTCTTCGGACACCGCTTGCGTCAGGCGCGCCAGCCCGCGAAGGCGCGCGGCGTCCACCGTTGCGGTCTGCCCGGCCTTCTCAAGCGAGTCGATGAGTTCGGCGACGGTCGTCACGGCGCCGTGGTTGGCGGACGCCGCGTCGCCAAGCGCCTTCAGATCGTTCATGGGCACCGCGCCCGTCACTTCCCTGGTGATCGCGTCGCGCAAGCCCCGGCCGAGCCCATCGAGCCGCCCGCCAAGTTCGAGCATGGCGCGCTGCACCTCATACTCCACCACGGCCGCCGTCAGGCGGATCGCCAGCCGTTCGCCGGAGCCGGGCTCGGCGACATCGCCGCCGGGCATGGCAAGCAGCGTGTGGCGCGAAAGGAGCAGCGCCGCCAGCGGGCCGATTTCCGCTTTCGCGGCGGCCTTTTCGATATCCGCACCCGCGGTGTCCGGCAGCGATTCCCACACGCTCCACGCGTCGGCCGCCTGCCCGGCGATCTCCTTCGTGCGCGGCACGATCGTTAACGCGTCGGTGGGGCAAACCGTCGCGCAGATGCGGCAAGCCTGGCACGCGGTCGGGTCAATCGCCATGCCGAGAACAAGGCCCGTGCCTTTCGCCGCCTTGTGCGGCTCGTGGAAAAAAAGCGGCGTCACGGCGATCGGCAGGTGCGAAAGGCGATCGGACGCCGCCGCGAAGGCCGCGCCCATCTGCTCCTTTTCCTCGCCGCCGGCGCCAAGCTTTTCGACAAGCCACCCGAAACCGTCGTCGAGGTCCGCGCGCGTCAGCTCGCGCGCCCCCGCGTCGGCGAGTTTTTTATCCAGATGCGCGGCGAGCTGCTTGAACGCGCGTTTGAGCTTTTCGGCCGCCGGGCCGGTCGCGGTGAGGCCGGCCGTCAGCAAGGTTTCCATACCGAGCGCGACCGGGCCGATCGACGCATCCGGGCAGGCGGACCAGCAATCGCCACAACCGGTGCAGAGTGTCGCGTCGAGAACGGGGATCGTCGCGCCGGACGCCATGCGGTCGCGCAACGGCGCGGTGCGCGCCGGGACGGCGCCGAGCGCCGCGTAGGGATCGGGCACCGATTCGGGCGTCGCACCAAGAACGCGCGGCTGCACGACCTCGTTCCAGAACCGCACGGGGGAGTCGTAACGCACGTCCGTGCGCTGGGCGAGCGTATGCGCGTCGCGGGCCGGACGCGCCGCGACCTTCGCGAAGCCACTTGCGGGAATTTCCACGGGCTTCAATCCGGTTTCGCCGCCGGAAAGCAGTGCACCCGCCGCGGCGGCGAGATCGGCAAGAGCCGGACCGCCGCGCAAGATGCGCAGGCCGGACAGGCGCTCTCTCGCGCCGTCGCCCGCGCGCGCGGCGACGCTCTCCATCGACACATCCTCGGCCAGCACGAGCGGCGCGCCGGGGACGAGCCCTGCCGTCGCATCGAAATACGCGGGCAGCGCCTTGTGCGCGATGACGACGGCATCCGCCGGCACGTCGTCGCCCGGATCGCCAAACGGCTCGGGCGCGGCGGTCACGCGGCCGATCCAGACCCCGTCCTCGATCACCTGCGAGCGGCTGCGGACGTGCCGGCCGATCGGCGCAAGCGCCGTCGCGGCGGCGATCAGCACGCCGGCGGTGTCCACCGGTTCGCGTGCGACGATGACGATCGTGCGCGCGCCATCGGGGCGCGGATCGGGATTCACGGCATCCGGCGCGACGCGGGCGTCCAGATTCGGAAACCGCCGCCGCACCGCCGAAAGAAGAACGTCCCGGTGCGGCAATCGCGAGGCGCCCGCCGTCGCGTGCGCAAGGCCCAGGTGAAGGCGCTCGCGCGGCTTTTCGCTTTTCATGTTTTCGTACAGCGACGCGATCGCCTGGGCGGTCACCGGCGCGCCGCCAAGGCCGGCGGTCGCCGACAGGATGCGTATCGGCAAGCCGGAAAGCGCCGCGCGAACTTCGCGCGTCAGCGGCCCGTCGGCCGAAAGCCCGCCGTCGCTTCGCTCGACGACCGTGACGGCTTCCGCGCGCGCAAGCGCCTTGACGATCTCGTCCGAGGGAAACGGCCGCAGCCATTCGATCGCCAGCGAACCAACAGGCGCCTTTTCGTTTCGCAGCCGGTCGACCACGCCATCCACAATCTCCGCGACAGCGCCCATCGACACGACCGCGTGCCGGGCCTTGTCGAGGCGATGCGCGCGGACAAACCCCATCGGCCGGCCGGTTCGCGAGGAAAGATCCTCCAGAACTTTTCTTGCCTGTTGCGGCACTTCAACAGCGAAAAGTTCGCGCTGGCCGACCGCCGCCAGGGCGTATTCGCGGGCCGGCTCGTTAAGGCCGGTCGCGACCGGGCGCTCCGCGGAAAACCAGCGCGGCACGGCTCGCCGTGGTCCGCCGAACAGCATGTCCTGGGCGTCAGAGAGATTTTCGATCGCGGCGGAAGGCGCGCCGAGAAACTCGCGCAGCATGGCCTCGTCGGGCAGCAGGAGATCTTGCACGGCAAATGCCGTCTCGCCGCCGTCCATGGCCACGATGCCCGGCGTCAGGCTGATCTCCGCGAGGCGGCGCGCGGCGAGTGTGAGGTCCACCGCGTGCTGCGCGTTACGCGCCACCGCGATGAACGCGCCGCTGCCGGCGACGCCGAACAATCCCTCGTGCCCCGTTCCCGGCGCGATGCCCTGGCGCGGCATGGCGCGGTTGGCCGCCTGGATGACAAGGGGCCATCGCCGCCCCGCCGCCGCGAAAAGTTGATCGTGAATCTGTGCCAGGCGGTCGCCGGCCATCATCGCCACGGTCCGCTGGCCGCTCGCCGCAAGGCCCGCGGCGGTGGCGAACGTGGCGCGCGCGTCGCCGCAAATCACGTCGGACACGGCCGCGCTAAAGGCGTTGCGGTCCGCGCCGCGGCGTCCGTCGGCAAGGCCCGCGCCGGGAATATGCCGGCAGAGCACGTCGCAAATCAGCGACTCGGTCGATACAACGGCGAGCGCGCCGGTGGTCAGGACGGGTCGTCCCTTTTCGACGGTTGCGGCGTCGCCTGAATCCGTCCGCCCGAGCATTTGCCGAACGCGTTTTATCGCGGCTGTTGGCCAATCACGCACGAATTCCTCCACCGACGTCGAGCATCGGGCTTTCAGACTGGAACTGCGTTCCGTCCACCCATCGGATCGCGCCGGTCGGGCAGCGGAACGTGGCATGGATCGTGGTCTCGCCGGGGATGCGGATGCGCGGCAGGCCGCCGGACATCTCGATCGCCCCGGCTCGGGCGTCGAGCGCGCAGCGCCCGCACGCATCGCACGCGACCGCGCACACATCGGTCGCCGCCGTTCCCGCGAGCGGCGACGAGCACTGGACGATCAGATGTTGCGACACGGGTACGAGCGTAAACAGATCGCGCGGGCATACCTCGACGCAGTCATTGCATGCCGTGCACAAATGGGGCGTGACGACCGGCAGATCCTCGTCGTTCATCCGGATCGCGCCGAAGGTGCAGGCTCGCTCGCAATCGGCAAGGCCAAGACATCCCCACGCGCACGCGGTCGCACCGCCGTTGACGATGACCGCCGCGCGGCAGGACGAAAGGCCCGCGTATTCGGCGACGCGGCGCACGTTGGATTTGCCGCCCGCGCAGTGAAGGCGCGCGACGCGGCGCTCCTCGATCGTGGCTTCCACGCCGAGATAGGCGGCGATGGCGGCGATGCCCTCGGGCGCGCTGACGGTGCACTGTCCCGGCTGCTTCGTGCCGCCGCACACGGCCTCGGCGAACGCGCGGCATCCCGGTTGGCCGCAGGCGCCGCAGTTGCTTCCGGGCAGCATCGCCTCGACGTCGTCGATGCGGGGATCCTCCTCGACGCGCAGATAGCGATAGGCCAACGCGAGCACGACGCCGAAAAACAACGCGACCCCGCCGAGGATGGCCGCGGGCACGACCACGACGTTCATCGCGGCCCTCGGCGCCGGGGCGCGGCGAGGCCTGGCAGGTTGGCGAATTCGGTCATCGGCCGGTCTAGTTGTAAACCGCCGCGCGCTTCAGAAGATCGTCATTGACCGTCGTATCGCCCGCGCGCGGTTTCGCGGGGTGAATGCAACGCGCGGGGCATTTCTCGGCGGCGCGAACGAGTTCGTCGAAGGTTCCTTTCGACGCGTCGGCCAGAAACGCCTGCTTGTTGCCGTTGTATTGGAACATCTGCGGATTGATTCCGATGCACTCGTTGCAGCTCGTGCACAGGAACGAGTCGATATAGGGCTCGTCGAAGGAAACCTCGTCCTCGGCCGCGGGGGCTGACGCCGACTCGGCGATCGCGGGGACCGCCGCGGC
>JAIOHV010000189.1 GCA_019912885.1 bacterium | reverse complement strand
GACAATCGCCGCGTCGCCGGGCGTCGCCGCGGCGACGATCGCCCGCGCGATCGGGTGTTCGCTGGCGCGCTCGATCGCCGCCGCCGCGGCCAGCACGTCGGCCGCGTCGAAACCCTCGGCCGGCGTCACGCGCGTCACGCTCATTTCGCCGCGCGTCAGCGTGCCGGTCTTGTCAAAGACGATCGTATCGAGACGGCGAGCCAATTCGAGCGACTCACCGCCGCGGATCAGGATGCCGAGCCTCGCGGCCACGCCCGTACCGACCATGATCGCCGTCGGCGTCGCCAAACCGAGCGCGCACGGGCACGCGATGATCAAAACGGCCGTCGCCGACAAAAGAGCCAGCGGCAGCGCGGGTTCGGGTCCGAACACGAGCCAGGCGGTGAACGCCAACGCGGCGATCGTGATGACCGCCGGCACGAAGACCGACGCGATCTTGTCGGCCAGGCGCTGAACGCGCGGCTTGTGCGCCTGCGCGTCGCGCACCGCGCGGATGATCTTGGCGAGCACCGTCGCATCGCCCGTGCGGCGCACCTCGTACACGACCGCGCCGGACTGGTTGACCGTGCCGCCGATGATCGCGTCGCCGATCTGCTTGGCGACCGGCCGGCTCTCGCCCGTCAGCATCGACTCGTCAACCCACGTGCGTCCCTCGGTGACGACGCCGTCCGCGGCGACCGCCTCGCCCGGGCGCAGCCGGACAATATCGCCCGGGCGAAGCGACGCCGCGTCGACTTCGCGCCAGTCCGCGTCGCGCCTCGCGAGCGCCTTGCGCGGCGCAAGCTCAAGCAGGGCGCGGATCGCGCCGGAGGCTTCCGCCTTGCTTCGGCTCTCGGTGATGCGCCCGACGAGAATCAGCACGATGATCATGATCGCGGAGTCGTAGTTGAAATGCCCGCCGGCACCCGGATGGCGCATCAAAGACGGCCAGGCCGTGTTCAAAAACGACTCGAAAAACGCGACACTCGTGCCGAGACTGATGAGCGTGTTCATGTCCGCGGTGCGGTGTCGCAGCGACGCGATAAGCCCGCGGTGAAACGGCCAACCGGAATATGCGAACACGGGCGCCGTCAGCGCCAGCAGAATCCACGGTCGCGCCGCGCCGCCGAATGGATGCACGCCCGCCATGTGCGCGATCATGTCCGCGACAACCGGCGCGCCGAGCGCGATGCCCACGACAAGGCGTCGCACAAGCGAGCGCGTTTCCGCGCGGCGTGCGTGCGCCGGATCGGCTGCGTCGCCGCTCGCGGCGGCGTCCGCGACGCGGTAGCTGCCCGCCGATTCCACGCGCGCCTTCAGGTCGTCCCACGAAAACGCGCCGGCGATGCCGTCGACGATCGCCCGCTCCAGCGCCAGATTGACGCTCGCGTCCAGCACGCCGGGCGCGGTTTTCAGCGCCTTTTCCACGCGCGTCACGCACGAGGCGCAATGCATCCCCTCGATGGGCATCTCGATCCGTGCCGTGCCGACGCGGTAACCCACGCCGTCGACCGCCCCCACGAGTTCCCGGGGCGAAATCCGGTCCGGATCGTAACTAACGCGCGCGGACTCGGTCCCGAAATTCACCTCGGCCCTCGCGCCCGGCACGCGGTCAAGCGCGTTTTGCACGCGGCCGACGCAGGAGGCGCAGTGCATGCCGACGATAGGAAGATAAACGGTTTTTTCGTCGCTCATGGCCGACGCATCCTGTCGCCCGGCGTCCTTCGATGCAAGCGGCGCGGCGTTCGCCGCATGACAATTCGCGCGCCCTCCGTTCATAATGGGCGCGGCGCCTCGCGCCCCGGTGCGTGTCGGTTTTACGCGGAGCAGGCAAAGGCATGTCGAAGTCGCAAGAGAGAAAACCCTGGCCGATCGTATTTCTTGCCGTGGCGGCCGTCGCGCTTTGTGGAGCCGCATGTCGCGGCGGCGCCGAGCCGTCCCCGGGCAACGACATTCCGCGCTTTGGCCTCGGCACCCTGTCACAAAAGGTCGTCGGCCCGGGCGGCGTGCGCGAGACATATACCACGCAGTCCGACGCCGAAACGGTGAAGGCATTTTTTCGCGAGCAGCTTCCGCCGCGCGGATGGAAGCCCGCCGGCGACGCGGCGGCCGAGGACGCGGAGATGCTCTATTACCGCAAGGACACGCGCCTGTTGACCGTTTACGTCACGCCGAACAAAGGCGAGCTGGGGTGCAACTACGCGGTTTCCGAATCCGCCGGCGAGCGCCCGCCGGGCAACGTCGCGTATTCGCCTTCGGAATCACCGTGAGCGTCCCGCGCAAAATCGCGGCGCACGGAATTCCGAAATTCGATCCACTCATCAATGCCGTTCGGCAGACCGTCGTCACTCGCGGCCTGTTTGAGGGCGCGCGTCGCGTTCTGGTCGCGGTGTCCGGCGGTTTGGACTCCATGTCGCTTCTGGCCGCGTTGCGCGTCATCGCGCCGCAATGGAAACTCGATCTCGCCGTCGCGCACGTCGATCACGGTATCCATGAAAACGCGGCCGATCACGCGCAATTTGTCGAGCAACACTCCGCCGCGATCGGGTTGCCGTTTTTCGTGCGCCGCCTGAAGGTTCGCGCGCGCCGAGGCGAAAGTCTTGAAGAGGCCGCGCGCGACGCCCGGCATGCGGCGTTGCGTGATATGGCGGACGAGGGCGGCGCCGACCGCGTCGCAACGGCGCATCACCTGGACGATCAGGCGGAAACCGTTTTGTATCGCGCCCTGCGCGGGGCCGGAACGTCCGGGCTCGCGGGCATCCGTCCGCTCGCGCCGCCGTTCGCGCGGCCGTTTCTCGATGTGCGTCGCGTGGATATCGAATCCTTCGCCGCACGCCATGCGATCGAATTCGTCACGGACCCGACAAACGCCGACATCCGCTTCGTACGCAACGCCATCCGCCGCGAGGCGATGCCGATTCTCGAGCGCATTATGCCCGGGACGAGCCGTTCGCTGGCGCGGCTCGCCGACATTGCACGCGACGAGGGCGATCTGCTCGCCGCCATCGGTGACGACGCGGCGCGTGAAATCGCGGTCGTCGCGGATGGCGAGGTGCGCATCGCCATCAAGGCCTATCGCAATCTCGATCCGAAGCGCGCGCGACTCGCGTTGCGCAGCCTTCTTTCCGGGCTCGGCGATATCTGGTCGCTGGCGCGGATCGAAAATCTCGACCGGCACCTGCGCTCGGATTCAGCCGGGAAGGGCGCGCGGTTTGGATCGGAGCTCTCCATCCATCGCGTAACCGGCGAGTTTGTCATCAAAAAAGTCCGTTAAATCAGGTCTGTCCGGCAAATACTTAATGTTCCACGTGAGCAACACCGCCGGCCGGGCTTGGCGAAACGTGGGATTATTCGAACGTGCAAACCGAAAAATCTTCCGGTAAATCGAAAGTTCTTTGCGAAATCGGACGATACATGCACTGAGCGCCCAAGGACGGGCGACACCCCGCAGGTGACATGTGATCGGCTCCCTCGCACAAGAACTACCGCTCGAATTCGACCGAGCGGAAGGATCCGCCGACTCCCGCCCGCACGTGATGGTCGTCGATGACGAGCCCATCAATTTGCGGCTCATCGGCAAGCTGCTTAACGCGCGGGGTTACGATCGCCACACGCTGATTTCGGATCCCACGACCGTCATCGAGCGCGTGCAGGCCGAACGGCCGGACGTCCTTCTTCTCGACATCATGATGCCGCAGATCAGCGGCCTCGAGGTGCTGCGCCAGTTGAAGGAAAACGAATCGACGCGTTTTTTGCCCGTCATCGTCCTGACCGCCGTCGACGACGAATCCGTCAAAAGCGAGGCGCTCGAACTTGGCGCGCTCGAATTCCTGCCCAAGCCGTTCAACAACACCGAGCTCGCGCTGCGCCTGCGCAACGTGCTCAAGCTGAAGAAATACCAGGACTGGCTGCACAACGAGAATCGCCACCTGGAAAACATCGTCGCCGAGCGCAGCCGTCAACTGATGCGTTCGCGCTTCGAGGTTGTCCGGCGTCTCGCGAAGGCGGCCGAGTTTCGCGACAACGAAACCGGCCGACACGTCATCCGCGTCAGCATGTATGCCGCGGAGATTGCACGCGGCCTTGGCCTGTCGGATGACGACGTGGAGCTTGTCTATCAGACGACGCCGATGCACGACCTCGGCAAGATCGGCATCCCCGACAACATCCTGCTCAAACCCGGCAAGCTCACCGACGACGAGTTCGCCGAAATGAAGCGACACACCATCATCGGGTTCGAAATGCTGATGGAGCGCTTGCCCAAACCCGACGACGTCCGCACGACGCTGTCGGGCACCTTTGACGACGACGAACGCAATCCGCTCATCACGACCTCGTCGATGATCGCGTTGACGCACCACGAAAAACTGGACGGAAGCGGCTATCCGTTCGGGCTGTCGGGCACCCAGATTCCGCTTGAAGGCCGCATCGTGGCCGTCGCCGATGTGTTCGACGCGCTGCAAGCCGCGCGCCCTTACAAGGACCCGTTCCCTCTCGAACGCTGCCTGGCCATCCTGCGCGAGTCGTCGGGCACGCACTTCGACCCCGCCGTCGTCGACGTCTTTTTCAAGCGCCTCGACAAGATCCGCATCATCCAGACGGAATACGCGGAGCCAATCCGGTAAGAGGCAGGAGATAGGAAACAGAAAATAGAGTCGCACCTCGTAACCGAGGCGGTCGCCCTCGGAGTCGTGCGGGTGACCGGGCGTTTTCCATTCGGCGACTCCGCGCCGCGGAACGCACATCGGCTCTAATTTCTATTTCCTGTTTGCTTGTCAAAAAGCCGGGACCCGAAGGCCCCGGCCGGTCATTCATCAAAACTGGAGAGTCGTATCGCCTGAAATCGCGGACGGTCAGTTCTGCAGCAGGGCCAGCGCGACCTGCGGCGCCTGGTTGGCCTGCGTCAGGACGGAGACACCCGCTTGCAGGAGGATGTTGTATTTGGTCAGCGTCGCGGTTTCCGCGGCGATGTCCACGTCGCGGATGCGGCTTTCCGCGGCCGTCAGGTTCTCGACCACGTTGTCGATGCTGGCGACGACCGATTCAAGTCGATTCTGCAGCGCGCCGAGCGAGGCACGGCGGCTGGCGATGTTGCTGATCGCGGCCGTCGTAGAGCCGAGCGCCGCGGTCGACTGCGTCACCGTGGAGATGCTCGTCCCCAGGCCGAGCGCGGTGGCGTCGACATCGGGCAGGGCGATGTTGATGACGTCGTTTGTTCCGTTCGAAAGGCCGATCTGCACGTTCACGTCGAGCGTGCCGTCCAGAAGCGTCGTCTCGTTGTAGCGCGTCGAATCGGAGATGCGGTTCACCTCGAGGCGAAGCGCCTGGTATTCGAGGTTCAGGTAACCGCGCTCGGTCGTGCCGATCGTGCCGGTCGCGGCCTGCTCGGCGAGCTCCTTCATGCGCACCATCATGTTGCTGATCTCGGCCATGGCGCCTTCGACGATCTGCACGAGGGCGATGCCGTCGGAGCCGTTGCGCGAGGCCTGTTGCAGCGCGCGGATGTTGGAGCGCAGCTTTTCGGAGATCGCAAGGCCCGCCGCATCGTCGCCCGCGCGATTGATGCGATAGCCCGACGACAGGCGCTCCAGGGCCTTTTGCAGCCCGGACTGGGAGCGTGTCACGTTCCGCTGCGCGTTGATGGACGCGACGTTGTTGGTGATGCGAATCGGCATTGTCGATCCTCCTTGGCCCGTGGCCATCGGTTTCGTTGCGAACCAAACGACAAAACCCGGCAGCGACCGTGCGACCGGAAGGTCGCGGTGGGGTCAAGCCGGGTTTTGTCTGCAGCGGACCTTTTCGGTCGTCGCAGGAGGTTCCGTCACACTGGAGAATCGATATGCAAATTCAGGGAGCGTTCAGACCGGGGTCTTTCGGCTCATGGATAGCGTATCGGACAGGCTTGCCCGGAGCTTTAACCTTTTTTTGGGGGCAGGGTCTTTTTTCTGAAAAGCGAAAACGGGGTGCCTGCCGGGGAAGGCGGAAACCTCTAAAATTTCGAAACCAACGATTTCCGTTCAGGAGTAAGCCCGATTCGACGATTTTGTTAAGCAGACCTGAAAATCGGGAATTGCCCTTGACGGGCATCGGAAAATGGCTAAATTGGACTTGAGAATTCAGCAATTCGACTGGTTAACGGAGGTTTCCTCTTATTGCCTACAGAAAACTTCCAGGTGATCTCCCTTCAATAGAAAATAGGCGAAAATCGCCAACCCACCATGAAAAAAACCTTCACCTCCGGCCAGTCCGAGAAGAACCCCGCCCGATCACCGGCGGGGTTTTTCACATTTCCCTGACGCAAACCTCGCTCGACTAACGGCGACCGCCCGCCATCATCGCCAGCCCCGCCGCGACGATCGCCGCGGTGTCCGACCGCAAAATCGCATCCGAAAGACGCACCGGCGCGAATCCGGCTGCGTGGGCGATGGCGCTTTCATCGTCCGTCAGCCCGCCCTCGGGACCGATAACGATCGCGACGCTATCCGCGGCCGTGGCCGGAACGAGCGGCGCGTCGCCATTGGGGTCCGCAAGCCATCGAATCGCGACGGCAGGCGCCTCCGAAACGGCAAGCGCGATGTCGGACACCTCCTTGATTTCGGGTAAGAGGTCACGCCCGCATTGCTTGGCCGCCGCGACGGCCGCCGCCACGCGCCGGGCGGACCGGCCCAAAAGCAGCCGCCGCTGCGTTCGCTCGGCCTCGAACAGGACGATGCGCGCCGCGCCAAGCTCGGTCAGCTTTTCGATGGTCGATTCGAGCCGTTCGCCGCGCATCGCCGCCACGATCATCGTCAATTCGGGGAACGGCGGCGGCAAGGGCGGATGCCGGCGAACGATGCGCGCCACGAGGTTGTCGTTGCCGGCGTGCGTCAGGAGCGCGTCCGCCGCGGATCCCCGGCCATCGAACACGACGATCGTATCCCCGTCCACGAGGCGCAGCACGCGTTCGATATGCCGCCGCTCGGATCGTGGAAGTACGATGTCCTCGCCCACGGGCGGAATTTCATTCACCAGGTGCCGGCTCATGCCCCGTTTCTCGAAAGCTCCAAAAGCACCCAGCCCGCGCGCTTTTCCTCGCCGGTGACAGAAAGGCCGTATTCCGCGAACGCCTTTTCCACGTCGTCGCGCCGGTCGTGGAAAATGCCCGTCGCGCCGATGACGCCGCCGGGCGCGACGAGCCGCGAAAGATCCTCGGCGTGGCGGATGAGCGTTGGCGAATCGAGGTTCGCGGCGACCACGTCAAACCAGGCGAACACGCCTTCGGGCGTCGCCGCGAAAAACGCGGTCGCGTCGCCGACCTCGTTCCGGATCGCATTCTCGTGCGCGGCGCGCGCCGCCGCAGCGTCGACATCGACGCCGCACGCGAAGGCAAACCCGAGTCGCACCGCCGCGATCGCGAGGATCCCGGATCCGGTGCCCATGTCGCCGAACGTCGCGCCGGGACGAAGGCGCGCCTGGCGGTCGACGAATTCCAGCGCCATCGCCGTCGTTTCGTGCTGGCCCGTACCAAACGCGCTCGCCGGGTCGATGACGACAGCGATTTCGTCGAGCGCGGTTTCGTAATCCTCCCACGACGGACGAACCACGATGCGCTCGCCGATCCTCAAGGGCCGGAAATAGCGTTTCCACGATTCGGACCAGTCCTCGTCGTCGATGGGCGACACGCGAACCTCGCCGGGCTTTTCCCCCCAAAGTTCGCTCAACGCGTCGAGATAGGCCGCGATCTCGCGCCCCTGCGTACCGGCCAGCGACTCGTCGGCGACCCAGGAAAGGACGCGCGCGGGCTTGCCTTCGTCTCGAATCTCCACCGCGTTTCCGGAGATTTCGCCCATGCGATTCGCAATCGCCTCAAGATGCTCGGGCCGATTGACGATGACTTCGATCTGAAAGCTCATGGAACCTCGCGCGGCGTGTCATCGCGGCAACGCAGCGAATGAAACGCGCTTTTTAGTCTTGACGGTAAGCTCGCGATAAATATACAGTCGAAAGACGACGGACAGGATTCAGCGTTTTTATTGAAAATTCAAGTTGCCGGTGGCTTTTTGGCCGTTCAGACGGATGGGAAGCAATGCAAGAAAAATTGTCCGGTCTTACGTCGATTCATTTTTTTGCCGTTTCCCCGATCCGCCGCTTTATCCCCGGTACTGATCCCGCGCCCAAAGGAGTCTGTGCATGGCTTTGGTCACGGTAGCCGCGTGCGTGCGCCCGGTCCGCGCCGCTTTTTTCGGCCTGATGGTGTTGGCGATCTGCGCGCCGTTGGCCCTGGCCCAGGACGAAGAGGGCGATGAGGGCGAGGAGGCGCCGGCCGAGGCGACGCTCGACGCGGAGTCGGCGGTCCCGGACGACATCGGCGCCGACAAGCTTTCGCCCGAGGAACTCGAGGCGCTGGAAGAGCGCCTGACCGCGCTCAAGGAGCAGATGCTCCAAAGCAAGTCCAGCCTGAAGCAGCTTCTCGAACAGGTCCGCATGGGATCCGTTTCCCTGATCTCGGTGTCCATGCTTCATACGCATGAGGTCGGACCGACCTTCGAGCTTGAAAGCATGATCTACACCCTGGACGGCTTTCAGATTTACGAGGCGGAGAGTACCGAGACGGTGAAGCTCGATGACCTCAAGGAATTTCCCGTCTACGAGGGGAGCCTGTTGCCCGGCGAGCACCTGCTGACCGTCGACATGGTCTATCGCGGCCGAGGCTACGGCATTTTCAGCTACCTCAAGGAATACCTTTTCAAGGTCAAGAGCCGCTACGTGTTCGAGGTGCAGGAGGGGGAGGTCCTTACGCTGCACGTCACAAGCTATGACGAGGGATCGTTCCTTACGAGCCTCAAGGACCGGCTGAAGGTCCGGTTCGCCGCGGAATGACGCGCGGAATGCCAAAACGTTCGTCGTTCCTGCTCGCGATCGCGGCTGTCGCCGTCTTTGCCGCGCCCGCCTTCGCCCAATCCGTCAAGGAGCAGGTCGCCGGCGTCGAGGAGCGGTTCAACGAAATCCACGCCGAAGCCGAAAAACTCACGTCGGACATCGACCGCGAGGTTCGCGACCGCGACATGCTGGTGCTCCAGCGCCGCTTCGTGGCCGGGCGCGATTTTCACTTCCTGGTCAAGGACTATCGCGGCGCCGCGGAGATATTTCACGCGATCGTCCATCACCCGGTCGCCAAGTCCATCCCCGCCTACGACGAGGCGCTTTATTACCTCGCCGAGTCGCTTTACCAACTCAATACGCGGGGAGCGGCCGAACCGTATTTCCGGCAGATCCGCGCCATCGGCCCGGCAACCGAATATTACGGCATCGCGCTTGTCCGCCTGATTCAAATCTCCATCCATCGCGACGACCTTGGCGCCGCGGAGGGGTACTACCGCGAACTGTTGCAGCAACTGCCGGATCGGTACGACGGATCGCTCGGCATGTACATCTACGGGCGCGAACTCTACGCGCGCGACGCCGCCAAGGCGACGGCCATCCTGGAGGGCGTCCCCGAAGGCGCCGACTACTTCCCGATGGCGCAGTACTTCCTGGCCGCGATGGATACCCGCGCCCGCGAATACCATCGCGCGGTTGGCCGCCTGCGCCGGTTGAAGAGCAACCTCGAGCCCGAAAATCCCGAGGCCGCGTTTGTCGCGGCCCAGGCCAATCTTGCGTTGGGCCGCATCGAATACGAGCGCGACGATTTCCCCCGCGCTCTCGCGTCCTACGTCGAGGTGACCCCGGGCGACGAGGGTTTTGACGACGCGATGTACGAGAGTCTCTGGGTCCTGCTCACGCGAAACGACTACATGCTCCTCAAGATCAAGGACGAGCGAAACGCGTTCAATCGCATGAGCAACAACTTTACCGATTTCACCGCGGCGTTCGACGCGGTCGAAAAGGGCGTGGACATCGGGCCCATCGTGAAGGACGTCGACGGGATGCAGGGGACGATGGAGCAGATGCGCGAGATGATCGAAAAGATCGACGAGCATCTGGCGAACCTGCAAAAAGACGCGACAACCAACTACAACCGCCTCGTGGATGCCGCTCCGAACAGCCCTGTCCTTCCCGACGCCGAGTTGCTCATGGGCAACATCTACACGCAGGCGGAGGATTTCGAGGAAGCCAAGGAAACGTTCCGCCGCGTTCAGGGGAAATATTCGCACCTGGCCAACGCGGTCTACGAGCGCGCCGGGCAGCTTGGCGACGATGCCGCGCTGCTCGGCACCGTGGGCAAGGGCCTCGCCAACGAAGACGAATACCGCGCCCGAACGATTCCGAATCAGGCGCCCGCCGGCATGCCGCCGGAAATCAGTTACTGGCTCGCGGCCGACGCCGAGGTCCGGCGCACATTCGACGTTTACGAAGACGCTCTCGCCAAGCGGCGCGACATCGAGGAAATGCGCCGCATCATCTCGGATGTCGAAAATGAGATGAACCGCATGGAGCGGGGTTCGGTCTTCCCGATCCTCAAGGAAACGCGCCGGCGTTCGCTCGAACTCATCGATCAGGCCAACGCGCTCAAGGCCGAAATCGCCGCGCTTATGGCCAATCCGGACATCAAGCCGGATCACGCCCAGAAGATATCCTCCTACCCGGCCACGTTGACGCAGGACGTTTCCAAACTGCAGGCGATGCAAAGCCAGCTCGAACAGCGCAAGAACCAGACGCTCGCGAGCTATCGAGAACTTTACCGCAAGCTGGCGCAGCCGGTTCCCGAATTCACACAGCCGGTCGAGCAGGCGTATTCCGCGGCCGCTGACGTCGCCGCCCGGACCGCTCGCGCGGAACTCGAAGCCATTCAGCTTCGCCTCGACAACTACATCAAGAAGGCGCGCGCCGGCGTGGTCGACGCGGAATACCGCGAGGCCGAGGCGGCGTCGCAGCAGATTCGCGACGTCCAGAAAGAAATGAACGAGGAACTGCGTCGCTTCCGTCTCCAGTATCAAAAGCAGGAGACGGAATCGTCCGACTCCGGGTCCGGGGAGGACTGAGCACGGTGCGCCGAGGCGTTTCGACGATACGGATTTTTACGCTCGCGGCCGTTGCCGCGCTGGCGTTTGTTCTTGTCTTGCCCGGCGCCGCGCGCGCGCAAAACGAGGAAGCCGACGCCATCAAGGGCCAGATCGCGCAACTTCAGGCGCAGATCGACGAGTTGCAAGGCAAGGTGGATGGCATGCTGGCGCCCTCGCAACAGGAGGAGCGCAACAAACTTCGCGAGCAGATCAAGGTGCTCGAGCGCCAGCTTCGCGTGAAGATGTTCGAATTCCGCAACCTGAACCGCAGCCAGTCCGCGCGCCAGGCCGACGCGATCCGCGCCAAATACCGCGACCAGATCCGGGCGCTCGAGGAACAACGGGCCGCCGCGCGGCGCGAGGCGATCTCCAAGTTCGAGCAAATCCTCGGCGAAGCCGGCCAACCCGCGAATCCGGGCGTCATGTTCCGCCTGTCCCAGCTCTATTTCGAGGAAAGCTACTATCAGTACCAGCGCGTCCTCGACGGCTACGACGAGCAGATCGAGGCCGGCCAGGATCCGGGCCCGCCGCCGCAGGTCGACTATTCGCGCTCGATCGATCTCTATCGGCGCGTCATCAACGAATTCCCCGATTACAGCAACGTCGACGCGACGTATTACCTGCTGGCGTACGCGCTCATGGAATCCGAACGCGTGGACGAGGCGATCGAAAGCTATCAGACGCTCATCGAGCGCTACCCGGACAGCGAATACGTCCCCGAATCGCACGTACGCTTGGGCGAGATTTATTTCGACCGGGGCGAATTCAATCGTGCGCTCTACGATCAGGCGATCGGCCACTACAAGCAGGTCAAGCCGTCCTCGCGATTTTACGACAAGGCGCTCTACAAGCTCGGCTGGACCTATTACAAGCTCGGTTCCTATCGCGACAAGGCGCCCTACGACACCGCGATCGACTACTTCCTGCAGGTCTTGCGCTATTACCACGCACGCCCCTCCCGGTCGCTCGCCGGCGGGGACGATCTGCGCAAGGAGTCGATCGACTACATCGCGATCTCCTTCTCCGAGTTCGGAGACGAGGGATTCGCGCGCGCCGAGCGGTTTTTCAACCAGAACACGGTGATGGAATGGAACGCGGAAATCTTGATGAAGATGGCCGATGTCTATTTCGCCAACTCGGAGTTTGAAGAGGCTCGCCGCGCGGCGAACCTTTATCTCGATCGCTATCCCGAAGACGCGCGCAATCCGCAGGTCCACATGAAGATCGTGGAAAGCTACGAACGCGAGGGCCGCTGGGACGAGGCGATCACCGAAAGCGAGCGCATGGCCTCGCTGTACGGGCCGCAAAGCGCCTGGGCCGAGAAAAACAAGGGCGAGCGTAAGGCGTTGGCTCGGGCCGAAAAGACGCGCCGGGGCAATTTGCTCGCCGCCGCGACCTATCACCACGAACGCGCGCAGAAGGCGACCGATCCCGCCGCCGCGCGCCAGGAATACGTCGCCGCCATCGCAAGCTACGAGGCGCTCGTCAACGACTATCCCGAAGGCGAGTCAAGCTACCAGGCGATGTTCCAACTCGCCGAGGCGTATTACTATTCCGATCAATACGCGAGTGCCGCCGAGGCGTATCACCGCGTCGCATCCATGAATCCCGACGGAAAATTCTATCGCGACGCCCGGTTCAACCGCGTGAAGGCCTGGGAAAAGCAGGTCGAGACCGAGGGCGGGCTGCCCAACAAGGATCTGCGCGAGCAGGTCGTCAAGGGCGGACAGGACATGGAATCCATCGGCGAGGGTCGCCTGCAGCAGGTTCCGCTTTCGACCGCGGCCCAAAGCTACATCACCGCGCTCGTGGATTACGCCCCCGAGGCCCAGGCGCCCAACACGCCCGGCGACTACGTCTTCGAGGCGGGCCGCGTTCAGTTCTGGCACGGAAACGTCGCCGAGGCCAATCGGCTCTTCGATCAGGTGATGCGCGATTACCCCGGCACCAAGGCCGCCGCCGCCGCGAAGTTCTACGCCATCGAGGGCGCCAAGGTCGCCGGCGATTACGAACGCATCCAGACGATCATCGCCGCGAATCCCGCGGCCGACGCCACCGAGCGCGCGCGAGAACAGCAGATCGTCTCGACCGCGGGCCTGATCATGGCCGGCAAGCTCGCCGACGAGGGCAATTACGCGCAGGCGATCGGCGCCTATCAGGAAGCCTACGAAAGCGCGCCGACATCGCCGGACGCGCCCGTCGCGCTGCACAACACCGCCGTCATCCTCGAGACCAAGCTTGGCCGCATCAAGGACGCCAACGTGTACCTCGAAAAGGTCGCCGTCGAATATCCCAAATACGAGCAGGCCGCGGACGATCTCTTCCACGCGGCCGTCAACTACGAACGTATCGCCGATTTCGACGGTGCGCAGCGCGCCTACGCGAACTTCCAGCAGGTGTTCCCGCAACACAAGGACGCCAAGAACGCGCTCTACAACGCGACCGTACTGGCGATCAAGGACCGCGATTTCAATCAGGCGCTCAATCTGGCCCGCCAGTATGCCGCGGCCTACCCGGGCGCGGCCGATCGCGGCGAGCTCATCTTCCTCACCGCCTTGGGAATGGAAGCGGCCGATCAAGAGGCCCAGGCCGCCGGCGTTTATCGCGAATACGCGGGTAGCTTCCAGAATGACGCCGGCAATCTCGTCCAGGCTTACGCAAAGGTCGGCGAATACGAAATGGGCGCCGGCAATTCCGACGAGGCCGTTCGCAATTTCAATCTCGCCGTCGGCGTGTTCGAACGGGTCGGTTCGCAGATTCCCGAGGCGCGCAAATACGCCGCCATGTCCAAATTCTATCTGCTGCAACCGACGTGGAACGAATATCAGGCGCTGAAGTTCACCGGCGACGTGGCGGCGGACACCGAGTTGCTCAAGCGCAAGGCGGAGATGCTCAAGAACCTCAAGGACGGCTACGAGGCGATCGCCACCTACGGCGACTTCGAATACCTTACCGCCGCCGTTTACATGGTCGGCATGATCAACCGGGAGTTTTCCGAGTCGCTCTTCCAGGCGCCGGTCCCCGAGGACATATCGCCCGAACAGCAGGACGAATACATCATCCAGCTCGAGGACATCGCCTTCCCGATCAAGCAGCGCGCCCAGGAAGCCTTCAAGAAAAACATCGAGAAGGGTGAGCAGGAGCGCGTGCGTAACGAGTGGATCGACAAATCCGTGCAGATGTATCGCCTTTACGACCCGAACTTCCAGGATCAGAAATTCGAAACGCCGGCCGTCGGCGCGCCGATCGCATTTTCCGGTGCGACCTTCGATCTTGAATCGAAGGCCTCCTCGGGGGCGACGCCATGAAATGGCCCATGCGGATCACGATCTTCCTGGCGCTGGCGTTGTTTGCCGCGGCTTGCGGCGGCGGCACGACCGCGCAGACCGAGTCGCCCTACAAGACGCCCCAGGCAACGCAGCCGGAAGATCCGGTCCCAACGGGCGCGAACGCGGACGTCGTCCTTTTCAACCAGGGCGTCGAGGCGGTCCGCGCCGGCAACCTGCAAAAGGCCGAAAATCGTTTCCGGCTCGCCGTGCAGAAAAACGACCAGTTCGCGGCGGCTTGGGCCAACCTCGGCGTCGCCCTCATGAAACTTGGCCGCTACAACGAGGCCGAGGACGCCTTCCGCAAGGCGCTTTCGGTCGAGCCGGAAAACGCCATTGCCATGGCCGGGGTGGGGCAGGCCGCCACGCGCAGCGGCAATCCTCAGGATGCGGTGGCCTTTTACAACACCCAGATTTCGCAGCGGCCGGACAACCTGATCGCCAAGGTCAACATGGCGGCCGTTTACATCTCACAGGAGCGTTACAGCCAGGCGGATTCCCTGCTGCGCGAGGTCATCGAGAAAAACGGCAACATCCTCGACGCGCACACGACGCTCGCGGAGGCGTACTACCGCTCCGGCAAACCGGAGATGGCGATCACGATTCTGAACAACGCCATGCGCATCGACGAGAACAATTCGACGCTGCGCAACAACCTGGGGCGATATTACGCGTCACTCGGCGACTGGACGCAGGCCAAGACGTATTTCGACCAGGCCACGCAGTCCGATCCGACCAACGCCGCCGCGTGGGCCAATCTGGGCGCCGCGGAAATCATGCTGAACAAAATGACCGCGGCGGGCGGATCGCTTGACCGCGCGGTCGCGTTGGACCAGACCAACGCCGTTGCTTATGTCAATCAGGGCATCGTCAAACGCGCGGCGGGAGACGTCGACGGCGCGAGGCAGGCGTTCGAACGCGCGGTGCAGCTCGATCCCACGCTTGCGAACGCCTACCTGAATCTGGGCATTCTTTTCGAGGTCGAACTCAAGGACAGCGCCCGGGCGGTCGAGAATTATGAAAGGTACCTTTCGTACGCGCAGTACCAGACCGACAAAAACGAATTGGTTTACGAGTGGATCAAGAGACTGAAGTAGGGGTAAAGCCAAGGCCATGACAAGCCGAACGGAATACGTTAAGAACGTGGCGGTTTTTTCGCGAGGATCGGAAACGTCGATCGCCGTGCGTTTTTTCGCGTTCGCCCTTGTCGCGGCCCTGATCCTGTCCGCCGTGGCCGTCGCGCGCGCGCAGGATGCGGAAATGGACACGATCGTCGTCGAAGGACGGATTTTGCGGCCGCAGGCCGCTTACATCATCCAGCGGGCGAGCATCGAGTTTGGAATCGAGGCGAAAAAGCGGAGCTTTGTCGGCAAGGTCGTGGAGTCGGTGAACAAGGAGCCGTTCTTACCGTAAGAAATAACGGGCGCCGTGGGGCGCGCGAGGACGATCCCGGAATAGCGCCGGGACGTTCAAAAAGGAGCTGGGCTTTTATGATGAGTGGAACGCTGGCGAGCTTTTTCCGCGAGGGCGGGTCGGTGATGTACGTGATCGCGGCGGTGTCGGTCATCGCGTTGGCGATCATCGTGGAGCGGTTTTTCTTCATCTTTTTCCGGTTCAACATCAACGGTCCG
>JAIOHV010000188.1 GCA_019912885.1 bacterium | reverse complement strand
GTCGTCCGCGTCATCGTCGTTGGCGTCATCGTCGTCGGCATCGTCATCGTCCGCGTCATCGTCGCCGGGGATCGTCGTGGTGGTCGTGGCGCCGGTGATCGTGGTCGTGGTGGTGGTAGTCGTCGTCGTCGTGGAGCGCTCGTCCACGCCGATATCCCAGCCGGCGTCCTGTGGGCGCGGGTCGCCTTCGAAATCCAGATCGGCGAGATCGCCGCCGTACCACGTGGCCGGATCGATGCCGGCATCGATCAGGGGGCTGCTCGGATTCACGTGGAAGTCGTTGACGCCGACGAAAATCGGATTCTCGGTGATATTGCCGGACGCATCGTCGCAGCCCGTCCATAAGCACAAGTGCAGTGCCACGAGCGAGTCGACGCAAACCCCGATGACGGGCTGCACCATGCAGTCCATCGACGCGCCCCAGATATCGTTGTTGATGAGCGTGATGCCCGCGCCGGTGTTGGCGAAAACGCCCTGCGCGTTGGATCCGGTGCCGGAATGGATGAAGTTATTGACGAGCGTCGCATCGGCCTGGAACACCGCCACGCCGCGCGAGGTGGTCGCTCCGCCGGCAACGACCTGCGTGTCGAATATCACGTTATTGACAAAGGTGCCGTTGCCGGACGCGAACGACACGCCGTTCATCGTATCCGTGCTCGATCCAAATTCGATGATGTTGTTGATAAAGACCGGATCGAGCTCGTCGTCGCTTGTCGCCACGACGATCGTGTTTGCAAGCGTGCCGGTCGCCGTTCCGCCTTCAATCGTATTATTCAGCACGACGCCTGTGCGTGCGTGGAAATCCAGGCCCGTCACGGTCACGCCAATACCGCCGTCGATGTCGTTGTCCTCGATCCACACCTTGGATTGATTGGCGACATCCACGCCCGTGCTGTCGCCGGCGCCGTTGCCGCCATTGACCTCGTTGCGCGCGATGAAGGCGTAATCGGTCAAAAACAGGATGCCGTGATGCGCGGACGATCCGTTGCCGCCGTCGAGCACGTTATCGACGATCGTGACGCGCGTGTCGGTATCCGTCGCGATGGCGCGCGTCGAGGCCAGACCCGTCGGTCCGTTGATCGTGAATCCCTGGATCGCGACGGTCGAACCCGTCAGCACGAACACGGCCGCGAGGTTCGTGGCCTGACCGTTGATGGTCGTCTCGTTGTCCTCGATGTCGCGCGACCAGCCGTCGATCGGATTGTATCCGCCGAAGATCGAAACATTCGTTTCAACGGCTTCGTCGTAGGTCCCTTCGCCGACAAACACGTTCGGGCCGCCGTCGGTCGTATTGATGACGTCGATGGCCTTGCCGATCGTCGCGAACGGCGCGGCTTTCGTTCCGGCGTTGGCGTCATTGCCCGAGAATTGGGAGACGAAGTAGCCGGTGGATTCGTCCGTCACGAGGTCGTCGCCGCCGCAGTCCTGATCGATGCCGTCATCGGGCAGTTCCGGCGCGAGCGGGTTGATCGAGAAATCCGTGTCGTCGCAGTCCGTATTCAGTTCGGACCAGCCGTCGGGGCAGGATCCAAACACACTCGGCGACGAGCCCAACTCGCCGACGCCGTCGAGGTCGGCGTCCGGGTAGCAGTTGACGCTTCCGGCGCCGGCGTCCCGGGGGCCGGACAGCACGAACAAGGCCGCCGCCCCAATGGCCAGCGCCAGCACCATGAAAAAAGCAATTCGCCTGGAATTCGACATGGATATCCTCCTGAAATATTCGCGCCCCAAGAAATTCGATCCCACGAAAAAATCAGCCCCTTGAATCGGCGAACCGCCAACGTCGGTCAAGAAAAAAACACGACAATGCGTAAGGCGCCACAATTTCGTCGCCAAACGCCCCGTCGCGCCGTTTGCGGCACCGCGTTTACAATCGGCCTTCGCAACCTATAATCGCGGCTTTCCGCGCCTGGTCGGCGCGCCTTCGCGTTCACAAGGGACCCTCATGCCCCGCAAGGTCGATACCTGGTTCGATGTCGTGAAGCTTGAGCACCGCGTGCTCGAGCACTGGAAAACCACGCAAGCGTTCGAGAAGCTGCGCGAGAAAAATCGCGACGGCGAGGTCTGGTCGTTTCTGGACGGTCCCATCACGGCGAATAACCCCATGGGCATTCACCACGCGTGGGGACGCACGCTCAAGGACGCCTATCAGCGCTATCACGCCATGAACGGACGCAAGCTGCGTTGGCAAAACGGTTTCGACTGCCAGGGCTTGTGGGTGGAAGTGGAGGTCGAAAAGCAGCTCGGCTTTGCGACCAAGCGCGACATCGAGGCGTTCGGCATCGACCGGTTCATCGAGCTTTGCAAGGAGCGCGTTTTCAAATATTCGGCCATCCAGACCGAGCAGTCGATCCGCCTGGGCTACTGGATGGACTGGACCGACTCGTATTTCACGATGTCGGACGAGAACAATTACACGATCTGGACGTTCCTGCGGAAATGCCACGACCGCGGGCTGATCTACCGCGGCGAGGACGTCATGCCGTGGTGCGCGCGCTGCGGCACGGGCATCAGCCAGCACGAGATGCACGAGGGCTACAAGCCCGTGAAGGACCTGTCGATCTTCTCGCGCTTTGCGGTCGCGGGGCGCGAGGGCGAATATTTCCTCGTATGGACGACGACGCCCTGGACGCTCAGCTCCAACACCGCGATCGCCGTCAACCCGGAACTGACCTACGCGAAGGTGCGCCAGGGTGATGCGATCTACTACCTTTCGCACGCGCTCGCGAAATCCGTGGTCGGACGCAAGGGCGCGTTCGAAGTGCTGGAGACGATGAAGGGATCGGCGTTCGAGGGTTGGCGGTACGCGGGACCGTACGACGAGCTTTCGATGCAGCAAACCGACGGCGGGCATCCGGTGATCTTCTGGGACGCGGTCGCGGAGCAGGAAGGCACGGGCATCGTTCACATCGCGCCCGGCTGCGGAAAAGAAGACTACGAGCTCGGCAAGAAGTTTGACCTGCCGCGCATCAGCCCGATCGACGAGCTTGGCGTTTTCGTCGAGGGCTTTTCGTATCTCACCGGCAAAAGCGCGCACCAGGTGGCCGAGCTTGTCGTTGACGACCTGAAGAAAAAGGGCGTTCTGTTCGCGACGGAAAAGTACGAGCACAGCTACCCGCACTGCTGGCGCTGCGGCACCGCGCTGCTTTTTCGCGCGGTGGACGAGTGGTTCATCGAGATGGATTCCTGGCGCGAGGAGATCAAGGACATCGCGCGGCAGATCCAGTGGATTCCGTCGTACGGCCTGGACCTGGAGCTCGACTGGCTGTCCAACATGCGCGACTGGATGATCTCGAAGAAGCGCTACTGGGGACTCGCGTTGCCGATCTGGGTGTGCGAGGCGTGCGACGCGTTCGAGGTGATCGGATCGAAAGAGGAATTGCGCGCGCGCGCGGTGGCGGGCTGGGAGGAATTCGACGGCCATACGCCGCATCGCCCGCACGTGGACAAGGTGGAGATCGCCTGCGCCCGGTGCGGCGGGCGGTCGAAGCGCGTTCCGGATGTCGGCAATCCGTGGCTGGACGCGGGCATCGTGCCGTATTCGACGCCGCTTGTTCCGAAAGACGCGCCGGAAAAGGATCGCAAGACGCTCTACGCGTCGGATCGCGCCGAGTGGGAGAAGTGGATCCCCGCGGATCTCGTGCTCGAGTGCTTCCCCGGCCAGTTCCGCAACTGGTTTTACGCGCTGCTCGCGATGAGCACGATGATGGAAAACAAGCCGCCGTTCAAAACGCTGGTCGGCCACGCGCTTTTGCGCGACGAGACCGGCGAGGAGATGCACAAGTCAGCCGGCAACGCGATCTGGTTCGAGGACGCGGCCGAGGCGGCGGGCGCGGACGTGCTGCGTTGGGTGTTCTGCCGGCACGAGCCGCAAACGAACCTCAACTTCGGGTACGGCGCGGCGAAGGAGGCGCGCGGCAAGTTCATCAACACCTATTGGAACGTGTACGCATTCTACGCCAACTACGCGCGCGTCGCGGGATACAACCCGTTTGTGGGCGACGAAACGACCGTCGCCGATCGGCCGGAGTTCGACCGCTGGATTCTCGATCGCCTGGCCGCCGCGACCGAACGCGCGCGCAAGGGATTCGAGAGTTACAACCTGCGCGCGGGCGTGATGGCGGCGGAGGAGTTCGTCGAGGAGCTGTCGAACTGGTATCTGCGCCACAACCGCCGCCGGTTCTGGGGTGAACTGACCGACGCCGGCGTGCGCGCCGCGTTCGATACGCTGTTCGCGTGCGTTCGCGATCTGACGCTGCTGATCGCGCCGGTCATGCCCTTCATGACCGAGGAGGTCTTCGGCAACATCATCGCGGGGGAGGACAAAAACGCGCCGGTGTCCGTGCATCACCTCGCGTATCCGCCGCTGCGCCCGGAATGGCGCGACGACGCCCTCGCCCAGCGCATGGAACTTCTCGAACGCGCGACGCACCTTGTGCTCTCCGCGCGCGAGTCCGCCAAACAGCGCGTGCGCCAGCCGCTGGCGAAGGCGACGCTCGGCCCGGCGACGGAAGCCGACGCGCGCGCGCTCGAAGGCGCGAAGGCGTTTTTAGCCGAGAATCTGAACGTGAAGGAAATCGCGATCGCGAAAGCCGGCACGCCGTCGCCCGCGCAGACGATTGTGAAGCCGAATTTCCGCACGCTCGGCAAAAAGCTCGGGCCCAAGATGAAGGCGTTCGCCGACGAGGTTGCGCAAAATGGCGTGGCGATCGCCGCGAAGTTGCCCGCCGAGGGAACGTCCGCGTACGAATTCGACGGCGAGAGCATCGAGCTTGCGCGCGAGGATTTCGTCATCGAGACGACATCGCCGGAAGATCACCACGTCGCCGAGGAAGCGGGCCTGTGGATCATGCTCGACACGCGCCTCACAGCGGAACTTGAACGCGAGGGGTTGATGCGCGACATCCTCCGCCGCATGCAGGTGATGCGCAAGGACGAGGGGCTGGAGATCGAGGATCGCTGCAAAGTCGTGTATCGGACGGACGACGAAAACGCGGCGCGCGCGATGAGCGAGTTCGCGGAGGCGATCAAGGAGGAGCTGCTTTGCGTGTCGCTTGAGGCGGGCGAGCCCGGCGACGGCGCGACGGAGATTTTGGCCGGCGGCGCAAAACTTGCGGTGTCGCTGACCAAGGCGTGATCCGCGGCGGCGGTTGCCGCGCGCCCTCGCAGTCCCTACGATGAGACGCTTTGATGGGCGCGCCCATCCACCTTATCGGAGGACGAACGATGAAGATTTCCGCTTTTGTTTTCGGTCTTCTTTTTCTGCTGACGGCCGGACTTCCGCTTGGCGGCTGCGACTGCCTCACGGGCGATGATGACGATGACGACGACGACGATGACGATGTCTCGTCGCTTTCCGAATGCCTGGAGAAGTGCGAGGAGGCCGTCACCCGCTGCAACGAGGAGTGCGGCGACGGAATCACGGGCGAGTTGTGCGAGGCGGCGTGCGAGGAGCTCGACGAGCAGTGCGTCGAGGAGTGTAACGATCAGTTCGGCGAGGAAACGACCGACTGACGGTTACGCAAACATTGGAATCAGTTAACGGGGGCGGGGTCGACGATCCCGCCCCCGATCATTTTGGCGTCAAACAGCGGCGCAAAATCGCTATCGGTGGTGAGAAGATTGGCTTCGATCGCGCGCGCCGTCGCTGCGATCCACATGTCGTTCTGTCCCATCACGTGCGCGCCGCCGGGATGCACGCGGCAGAAATTGGCGATTTCAACGTAGGCGGTGACGAATTTATCTCCAACGATCGGAATTCGAAAAAATCTGCGCAGGACATACTCCAATTTCGCCATTCGTGATGGTCCCCACGAGCGACGCTCGGCAATCGCCCGTATCTCGCCTTCCGTGACAATGCTTATTAGTGCCGATTTGGGATCGGCAAAAAGCGCGTACTTGTCAGCAGCACGGTGGAAAAAATCGCCGTCGCGAACAAACAACAATATCAGATTTGTATCAACGAGCTTTTCGGATTTCACGGAGGTCGTCTAGAGCTTGTTGAAATTCTTCGTCCGTCATTTCGATCGAGCCAACGACATCCGCAAGCGTAAGCCGAGGATTCACGACCGTCCCTCGCGGCAACTCGCGGCGACGACCCGTCGACAGATTTCCGAAGACATCGTCGTTTGGTCGCGGATCGCTCAATTCCCGCACAAACAGAAAGGCCGGGCGGCCTGTCAGGTCGTCGTAGAACAATTCGCCCCACACCGTGACGTGTCGATCGACCCACGGTTTGGCGTCTTTAGCGCGCGGATAAGGTGAATCGGGGCTCGCGGGCTCGACACCGGGAAGGATGGCGGCGAGATTTTCATCGAAGACGAGCCGCAAGATGACGCCCGGATCGACGTCAAGCGCGTACCCGCTTTCGAGACGCACGAGCTTACCGAACAACGCGTGCGCGTGCGGCGCATATCTCGGCGTAAATTTCTCCTTGCGCGCCATGCAACCTCCGCATCGCATTTTCGCACAAACATCCACGAAAAAGCGACGGGATATTTTCGCGTTGCGCTCTCGCGCCGCTAGCGCATGCTCACCTTGGGATCGGAGAGCGGGCCGTTGACGGTGATGCGATACCACCCTTCGCGGTCGGGCGAGCCGAGCATCGCGAGCTCCTGGAAGTTGTCCATGAGCTGATCGGAGGGCTTGGCCTTCAGCGTCAGGTTGGCGCGCGCGCTCTGGATGGTGTTGCCGAGGTTGACGCGGCCGGTCAGCGAGAGCGCGAGGTTGTCGCCCTCGAGGTTGAATTCCTCAAACGTGACGCCGCTGCCGGAGAAATCCATCTTGATGGAACTCGGCTTGAAGTTGATGTCGGGCAGCTCCTTGCCGAGGATCGTGGAATTCACGACGCGCATGTCGTTGAAGGCCACGTCGATGTCGCCCCGGCTGGCCTTGCGCACCACCGGATCGACGTAAACGTCCACGTGCCCGGAAACCTTTCCGAATACGTTGAGCTGGCCGTAGTCCTCGACGAGCTTGGCGAAGTTATAGCGGTTCAGGTCGAGGTCCTGGAAGTTCACCGCCGTCGCGAACCGCCCGCCGCCACGCACCTCCGCGACGCCGGACACGCCGCCGCCGTAGGCAACGAGGTCGTAGTCGATGACCGCGCGCCGCGAAAGCAGCTTGAGCAGGTGCAGGCGGAAACGCACCATTTCGATGTCGATGATGACCTTCGAGGCGTCATCCGGATTCACCATCTTCACGCCGCGCAGTTCCATGCCGCTCATGCGCAGCGGCGACAGCTCATCGACGATCACACGCGTGCTGGTCTTGGCCTCGAGCTGCGTCACGAGCATCTGGCGGATCATGTCGAACGGGAACGTCAGGTAGAACGTGACGAAAAAGAAAAAGCCGAACACCGCGCCGTAAATCAGCGCCTGTTGCAACGAAAAGCGCCCGATGAGCGCCCGGATGTTCGGGCCGATTTTTGTCGCCATGCTCCACTCACGAAATCGCGCCGAAAATCGCGGCGCGGCAGATTTCGACACGCTCCGCGAGCGCGGGGTTTAACCTTCTAGCACCGCGCCGATGGTGCAACAACCCCGCCGTGCCTGCGCCCGGTTGCAACGCCCCCGCCTTTGTCGTAATCCCTGACTTCTTTCGCGGGCTTTTTCCGCGCGTGGGTGACCGACGATGTTAGGGCGTGAGATTCGAAAAGCGTTCCTCGACTATTTCGCGGGCAAGGGGCATCGCGTGATGCGATCGAGCCCGCTCGTGCCGCAGGGCGATCCGACGCTTTTGTTCGTGAACGCGGGCATGGTTCAATTCAAAAATGTCTTCCTCGGGCAGGAGGACATCGGCACGAAACGCGCGGCGACGAGCCAGAAATGCCTGCGCGTCAGCGGCAAGCACAACGATTTCGATCAGGTTGGACGCACGCCGCGCCACCACACGTTTTTCGAGATGCTCGGCAATTTCAGCTTCGGCGATTATTTCAAGCGCGACGCCATCGCCTACGGCTGGGAGTTCGTCACGCAAACGCTCGGCATCCCCGCCGATCGCCTGACGGCCACGGTGTTCGAGGAGGACGACGAGGCGGAGAAACTGTGGCTTGAAATCTCCGGATTGCCCGAGGAGCGCGTCGTGCGGATGGGCGCCGAGGACAACTTCTGGGCGATGGGCGACACCGGCCCGTGCGGGCCGTGCAGCGAGATCCATGTCGATATGCGCCCGGGCGCGCCCGGCGGCATCAAGGACGATCCCGACCGCTTCCTGGAAATCTGGAACCTCGTCTTCATGCAGTTCGACCGCGCCGCGGATGGCACGATGAAGCCACTGCCCGCGCCGTCCGTAGATACCGGCGCGGGGCTTGAGCGCCTGGCTGCCGTAGTGCAGGGCGTGCCGACGAATTTCGACACCGACCTGTTCGCGCCGATCCGCGAGCGCATCGCGGCGCGCGCCGGCAAGACCTACGGCGAGGACGCGGATGCCACGGTGTCGATGCGCGTCGTGTGCGATCACGCGCGGTCGATCACGTTTCTCATCGGCGACTCGGTGCTGCCGTCGAACGTCGGCCGCGGCTACGTGCTGCGCCGCGTGATGCGCCGCGCGGCGCGCCACGGCGTGCTGCTCGGCATCCGCGAGCCGTTTCTCGTTGACATGGTGGACGGCGTCGTCGAGGCGATGCGCGATCAATATCCGGAGCTTGTCGAGCAGGCGAGCTACATCAAGAAGGTCGTGCGCGTGGAGGAAGAACGTTTCCTGCGCACGCTCGACAACGGCCTGCGCCTGTTGAATCAGGAGACCGCGAATCTCGGCGGCGCGCGCGTGCTTGCGGGCGACTTCGCGTTCAAGCTTTACGACACCTTCGGGTTTCCGCTCGATCTCACCGAGGACATCGGCCGCTCGGAGGGCTTCACGGTCGACACGAAGGGGTTTGAGGCCGCGCTCGCAAACCAGCGCGTCAAAAGCTCGAAAGGCGACAAGTTCGACAAGGAGGCCGGCCTCGGCGCGGCGCTCGGCGAGTTGGCCGGGCAGGGCGTCGTTTCGCATTTTGCCGGGTACGACAGCACGGAACTCGACGCGGAACTGGTGGGCATCGTGATCGGCGGCGAACTCGTTGCGCAGGCGGGCGCCGGCGACACCGTTGAGCTTGTCTTCGACGCAACGCCGTTCTACGGCGAGAAGGGCGGCCAGATCGGCGACACCGGCTCGCTTTTCGGCGACGGCGTGCGTGCCGAGATCAGCGACGCTCGCTGGGCCGGCGAATCGCTCATCGTGCATCACGCCAAGGTGACCGAAGGCTCCGTGCGCGTCGGCGACACGCTGACGCTGCGCGTCGATTCCGCGCGCCGCGACCTGATCCGGAAAAATCACACCGCGACGCACCTTCTCCATCACGGCCTTCGCGCCGTGCTCGGAAAAGATGCGAAGCAGGCGGGCTCGCTCGTCGCGCCGGATCGGCTGCGTTTCGACTTCACGCACTTCGCGGCGATGACCGACGACGAGATTCGCGAGGTGGAGCGCATCGCGAACGCGATGGCGATGGCGGATTACGCGGTTGAGACGCGCGTGCTTTCGTACGACGACGCGGTGAAGACGGGCGCTATCGCGCTGTTCGGCGAGAAATACGGCGCCGAGGTGCGCGTCGTCGCGGCGGGCGATTCGGTGGAGCTTTGCGGCGGCACGCACGTCGCGCGCACCGGGCACATCGGGCCGATCTTCATCACCGGCGAGTCCGCGATCGCGGCGGGCGTCAGGCGGCTCGAAGCGGTCACCGGCCCCGGTGCGGTCGAACGCGCGCGGCGAACGTTCGACGCGGAACGCAAGCTGACCTCGCTGTTCAAGGCGCCGCCGGAGCAGGTCGCCGAGCGCGCCGAGCAGGTGATGGACGAGCTGCATCGCGTGGAAAAGGAGGCCGAGCGCTTGCGCGAAAAGCTGACGCGGCTCGCGAACAAGGATCTCGTCGATCGCGCGATCGACGTGGATGGAACAAAGCTTCTGGCCGCCGTGGCGCAGGCGCCGACGGCGAACGATCTGCGCGTGGAGGCCGCGCGCCTTCGCGACAGGCTCGGCTCGTCCATCGTCGCGCTCGGCGCGGCGGTGGATGGCAAGGCGATGTTGTGCGTCGTCGTGTCACCCGATCTCGCCAAACGCTTCCCCGCCGGCAAGATCGTCGCGCCGCTGGCGAAGATGGTCGGCGGTGGCGGCGGCGGAAAGCCCGACATGGCGCAGGCCGGCGGGCCGGACGCAACCAAGCTCGACGAGGCGATCGCCTCGGCGGAGGGCGTCGTGCGGGAGTTGGGCGCGAATATTGAGGAGTGAGGATTGAGGATTGAAGATTGAGTATCGCGCCCGCCCTTACTTCCCGCGCGACTTGGCGAACAATTCGAACACCTCTTCGCTCGTCTTGCGTGGCAGGCCGGGGAACGCGGCCTTGAGGGCGTCGTTGGCGAGCACGGGACGGTAGGCGAGAAAGTCGATCTGCTCCGGGCCGTACTGCGAAAGACGCAGCGCGCGAAGAAGCGACAGCGTCGCGGATAGAACGCCGCGCGGAATCGACACATACGGCTTGCCGAGCCGCTCGGCGATCTGCCTCATCGTCATCACGCCGTCGCCCGCGAGGTTGAAAATGCCTTCGCGCCGGTTGTGCACGCCCTCGGCGACGATCGTCGCGACGTCCGCGTCCCAGATGAAAACAAACGGCGTGTCGTGACCCTTCACGCCGAAGACGATTGGCTTGTCGAACAGGTCGGTGATCTGATTGTTTGTGTTCGCGCCGAGGATGGTGCCCGGCCGCAGCACGAGCTGGCGCGTCGGGCGAAGGCCCACGCGAAATGCGGAGAGCATCTCCTCGACCAGGCGCTTGTGCCGCGCGTAGGGGAACGAATCGTTGCCGCGCAGCGCGTCCGTTTCGCGAAGCCACTCGGGATTGTCGGCGTGGTAGCCGTACGCCGCGCCGCTCGAGGTGATGACAAGCTGCGACACCTTGAATTGCTCGCATAGCTCGAGCACACGGCGCGTTCCCTCCACATCGACCTGGTACTCGCGCACGACGTTGCGCTTTTTGCCCGGCGTCACGATCGACGCGAGGTGGATGACTGTGTCGGGCATGTGCGTTCGGAAAATACCGACAAGCCGCTCGTCGGAGACGTCGGCGACGAGATGCGTCACGCGCGGGCGCGCATCGGCGTCGGACGACGGCCGGATGTCGAGCGCGACGATGCGTTTGATCGTGCGCGGATCGGCCGCGAGCGCGTCAACGACCAGCCGGCCGACGTAGCCGAGCGCGCCGGTGACAAGCACCGTCCGCGGCGGCTGGGGCGGCTCTTTGATATCGTTCGGATTCTCGATCATTTTTTTCTACGGAACACAGAGAACACGGAGGAGTCACGGAGTGCACAGAGGGAAATTATATACCACCGCGAAGACGCAAAGAACGCGAAAGGGCAAAAAGGGCGCAACATTTTTCGCGCCGCTCCCGCGACGTCATCCTGAGCGTCGACGTCATCCTGCTCTCGCGACGTCATCCTGAGCGAAGCGAAGGATCTGGCTCGCCCCTGCTGACGGCCGCTTCTTCCGGGGCGGGGCCAGATCCTTCGGCTCGCTACGCTCGCCTCAGGATGACGGGCTCGCGTTACTCGCCTCAGGATGACGGGCTCGCGTTACCCGCCTCAGGATGACGGGCTCGCGTTACCCGCCTCAGGATGACGGGCTCGCGCTGCGCTCGCCTCAGGATGACGGGCTCGCGTTACTCGCCTCAGGATGACGGGTTCGCGTTACCCGCGTCAGGATGGTGACGCCGCCGCCGCGCGGCGGTCGCGCCAGGCGAGGCCAAGCGCGAGCGAAAGCCCGCTGACAAGATGCCAGACGCCCCACCACGCGCAGATGACGGCCATGCCTCCAAGCCCGTCGAAGAAATTGAAAACGAGCGCAAGGCCGAGCGCGGAGTTTTGCATGCCGACCTCGATCGCCACCGCGCGGCGGTCGCGGCTTTGCAAACCGAAAAGACGAGCGCCGGCGTAGCCAAGTCCGAGCGCCAGGGAATTGTGCGCCGCGACGACGACAAGCACAAAGCCCATCGCGGTCATGAACTGCGAAACGTTCGCGACGAGCGCGGCGACGATGAACAGCGAGAAAAAGCCGATGGCGAAGATCTTCATCGGCCGATGCGCGCGCGCGGCGAACGCGGGAAATTGCGCGGCGACGAGCATGCCCACGGCAAGCGGCAGGCCGAGGATGGCGAGAACCGTCGAGGCGAGTTCCCACGGCGACACCTCGATCGCGCGCAGGATCGACGCGGTCTCGGGCGCCATCGAGCCCCAGAGGGCGAAATTGAACGGCGTCGCGGCGACGGCGACCGCCGTCGATACGGCCGTCATGCTGACCGACAAGGCGGTGTTGCCGCCGGCCAGGTGCGTCACGAAATTCGAGATGTTTCCGCCCGGGCAACTGGCGACGAGGATCATGCCGAGCGCGATGCTCGGCGCGGGGTCGATCGCGCGCGTCAGCAGATACGTCGCCGCAGGCAGGAACAGGATCTGGCAGACAAGGCCGATCGCCGGGCCTTTCGGATCGCGCGCGACGCGGCGAAAATCGTCGACGCGCAAATCCAGCGCCACGCCGAACATGACGAACGCGAGGATGACGTTGAGCGCGGTGAGCGTTTGCGGATTGAACGAGAGGCGGATCGAATCGACCGCGTCCACGATCAGCCCTTGGGCTCCGCGTGCATGTCCTTGAAGTCCTTGAGCGACGGCGCCCACATGTGCGTGACGGGATCGACCTCCACGTGCACCACGGCGCAACGGCCGGCGTCGCGCGCGCGCGTGAGCGCGGGGATGAGATCGGCGTTTGTCTTCGCGCGTTCGCCGTGCGCGCCGAACGCCTCCGCGAGAGCGTCCCACTTCGTGTCGGTGAGATCGGCGTTGATCGTCTCGTCCGCGTCGAGCGATTTTTTAATGAGCGTCTTCAGCGGGCGCAGCGTGAACTGCTGGTTCATCTTCACCATGCCCCAGGCCTTGTCGGCGAGGACGACGTACACGACCGGGAGATTTTCGCGCACGGCGGTTTCGATTTCCTGCGGCTGAAAGCCCATGGCGCCGTCGCCGATGACGCACACCGCCGGGACGTTCGGCCGCGCGACCTTCGCCGCGAGCACCTGCGCGACGCCCGCGCCGAGCATGCCCATTTTGAAGGTGGACAGCAGCGCGCCGGGATTCGCGGCGACGGAATAGAACTGCCCCCAGATCGCGGTGTTGCCGCCGTCCATGACGAGCACCGCGTCGTCGCCGAACACCTCGCGCACCGCGGAGCCGACGGCGGCGGGATGCACGCCGTTGGTTTCGGCCTCGAGCTTCTTGTCGAGCGCGGCGCGCGCCTCCACGACAAGCGCGCGATGTTTGTCCACGAGCGCCTTGCGCGCGGAAACATCCGGCGCGCGGCTTGAGATCTCTTCCGCGAGCGCGGCGAGAAACGTGCGCGCGTCGGCATGCACGGCCAGCGTCACCGGCTTGTTCAGCCCGAGCGACGACTCGTCGATGTCCACCTGCACGACCTGCTGCTCACCCGGCGCGCGCCAGTAGGGCGGCTTGCCCCACCAGTCGGTCTCGCCGAATCGCGTGCCGATCGCGAGCACGGCGTCCGCGTCGTTGTGCACCTGCATGTTCACCTTGACGTGGATCATCGGAATGGCGAGCGGGTGCGTCTCGGGCAGCGCGCCTCTACCGCCCCAGCTTGTCGTCACGGGCGCGTGCAAGAGTTCCGCGACGCGGCGCAGCTCGTCGAACGCGCGCGCGTGCACGGCGCCGCAGCCCGCGTGGATGATCGGCGACGCGGCGTCGATGAGGATGTTCGCGGCCTCGCGCACGAGCGCCGGATCGGGCGCGGGCGCGTGAACGCGGCGATATTGCGCGGGCGATTGCGCGGCGGGGGCCGCGTCGAATTTCCCGTTCATGATGTTTTCGGGAACGTCGAGATGCACGACGCCCGGCTTGCCGGTCCACGACGCGCGCAGCGCCTTGCGCATCAGTTCAGGAATGCGTTCGTAGGAGGGTACCGCGGCGTTCCACTTGGTGATCGGCCGCGTCGTCGCGATCTGGTCGAAGCCCTGATAAGATCCGCCGCGATCGGGATAGACGATCGGATGCCGGCGGCAGCTCGTGATGATGAGGACGCGATGGCCCTCGGTGTGTTCCACGGCGATGCCCGGCAGCGCGTTGGCGACGCCGGGGCCGTTCGAGGCCATGCACACGCCAAGCTTGCCGGTCAGCCACGCATACGCGCCGGCCATGTGCACGGCGCTCGTCTCGTGCCGGGGCGTGACGTGGCGGATGCCCACCTCGCGCAGGCTCGCGTAAAAGCCAAAATAGGTTCCGTCGATGATGCCGAAGACGACCTCGACTCCCTCGGCCTTGAGCATGTCGGCGATCAGCCGCCCGCCGCTTTTCTCACCCGCCATGATTCGCCCCTTGTCGATTCGACGCGCATACGTTGAAGGCGATCAATCTAGCCGCGCGAGGGCGATGGGGCAAACGAGGAGCGAAATGGGGATTGTCGAGTCTGGAATGCGGCGCCGGCCGTCAGCAGTCAGCAATCAGCCGTCAGCAATCCGCCGTCAGCAATCAGCAGTCAGCAATCAGCAGTCAGCAGTCAGCAATCAGCAGTCAGCAATCAGCCGACGCCCACACGAGCTGACGTCTGATCGCCGTCCATTCGGTCCATCATGTCCATTTTGTCCATTGGCTTTAGGGCATGGGCACGGGCACGGGCACGGGTGGGGCATCGAAGCGCCGCGTCATTCCCGCGCCACGTAATACCCCATCGCGTCGCGCATGTGCTTGCGGATTTTCTTGACGCGCGTCGTGCTGACGGGGTGCGTTGAAAGGAACTCCACGGTCTTTCCGCTCTTTTCGCCCATGCGTTTCCAGAAGTCCGCCGCTTCGCGCGGATCGTATCCCGCCATCGCCATGAAGATGAGCCCCAGGCGGTCGGCCTCGAGTTCGTGCTCGCGCGAAAACGGCAAAAGCGCGCCGTAGGTGACGCCGAGGCCATACGCCGCGCCGACGGCGGTCTTGACGGATGCGCGTTTTTCGCCGCGCAGCGCGACGGCAAGCGCGGTGGCGCCGGCCTGCGCCAGCATCATTTGGCTGACGCGCTCCGCGGAATGGTGCGCCGCCGCGTGCGCGATCTCGTGCCCCATCACGACCGCAAGGCCGGTTTCGTCTTGCGTCAGCGGGAGGATGCCCGTGTACACGGCGACCTTGCCGCCGGGCATGCACCAGGCGTTGGCGGTCTTGTCGGCCTGGATGAGGTTGTATTCCCAGTCGTAGCCGCGAACGCGCGAGCGCATGCCGTGGCGTTTGAAGTACGTCTCGACGGAATCGGAGATGCGGTCGCCGACACGTTTCACCATGCGAACGTCGGATTTATTCGCGCTCTTGTTGTTCTGCTTCAGAAAGGAGCGGTACTGGCTGTCCGCCGCGTCATGCAGGGTCTTGTCGGGGATGAGCGCAAGCTGCTTGCGCCCGGTGAGCGGCACCGTCGCACACGCGGCGGCGAAAACGAAGGCGAGCGCGATCGCCATGGCGCGCGTGCGCGGCGACGAGCGCCGGCGGATCGCGGCGTCCGGTTTCATGCGGCGAAGCATACAACACTCCCGCCTCCTCCTTGTGTAAGGACGAAACGGGAGCGCGAAAGGTTAAGGCGCTAGGCCGCGTGCGCCTCGCCGCGCGTGACGCGAAGGCTTGCGAGGAAGCGCGGCGCGCTCCGCATCCGGAAATGCGTGACGGATCGCGACACGAGGCGCCCGGTCTTCGCGTCGGCGATCGTGCCGAAGCACGTCGTGTGCGAGAAAGGCAGGTTCCACCAGCGGATATTCACCTTCTCGCCGACGAAACGATAGCCGCGCCCGTTCGCCGTGAAGGTGAAGTCGTAGGTGATCGCGTGGTCGTCGAAATAGCGGAGCGCCAGCGTGCCCCGGCAGGCGGCCTTTTCGCAAAGACCGTCGGCGGTGATCCAGCCGGAAAGCTCCTGCGTGAGGAATCGGTCGCCGCGCGGATCGAGCCATGCGGCCAGATCGCGCGGGCCCCACGTGACGGCGAATTCAAACGGCCGCCTCCCGCGCGGGCGCCCGTTCCCGACCAGCTCGTGCTCACCTACCATCACCTCGTCCATGTGAAAACCGACCGGGTGTTCGGCGAAGAATTCGCGCAGGCGATTGACAATCATGATGCGCTCCCGCTCGCGTGCGGGCGGGCGGGGCCGGCGAGCACGCGGTTCGTGATGTAGGCCATGGCGCCGGCGACCGGCGGTACGAGCCGCGCGAAGTAACCGACATCGTTGATGACGCTGACCATCTCGACCTTCCGTTTCCTCTCGACCGCGCGGAAGATGATGCGGCCGACCTTTTCGGGCGTGTGCGAGTAATAGGGGAGCAGCTTCATGCTCATGCGCTGCCCCCAGGTTTCGGCTTCGATCTTGTCGTAGAAGCCGGTGTTCACCATGAACGGGTACACCGTCGTGACGCTCACGCCGTATTTGGCGAGTTCCACGCCGAGCAACTCGGACCACGCGCCGACGGCGAGCTTGACCGCGGCGTACGCGCCCCAGGTCGGCAGGCGGAAAAACGCCTGGCCGCTCGAGACGTTGACGATGTGCCCCGCGCCTTGCGCGATCATCGCGGGCAGGAACGCATCGACGTGATGCAGCGGGCCGAACAGGTTGACATTGACGAGCCGCTTCCACGTGGACAGCGACGTTTCGGCCAACTCGCCGGCGTAGCCGATGCCCGCGTTGTTGATCAGCACATCGATACCGCCATGCGTTTGAGTGACATCGGCCGCAAGCTTTTTTACGTGCGCGATTTTCGTCACGTCGCAAGCGTGCGCCATCGCGTCGAAACCCTTGTCGGTCAGGCGCCGCGCCGCGCCGTGTACGGCCTCGGCGTTGACGTCGGTCAGAATCACGCGCGCGTTCGCCTTCGCGAAACATTCCGCCGTGGCGAAACCGATTCCGCCCGCGGCGCCGGTGATGAGCACCGTCTTTCCCTTCATCTTCGTCATGCCGACTTCCTCCCCCCGGCGGCCTTTTTGGCCGGTTTCGCTGTCGATTTTTTCGTCGATTCATTTTCGCGCGCGGCCCCCGAATGCGCCGCGCCCGGCCCGAATCCGAGAAACGCGAAATCCACAAGCTCACGCACGACGGCATCCACATCGCCGTCGGCGATCTCCCCCTTGACCCACAGATCGATGAACTGCGTCGCCATGCCGACGATGGCGCGCGAGACGACGCGCGTATCGCACGGCCGAGCGAAACCCGCTGCGATCGCGTGATCGAGGTAGTGCCTCGCGAGCAGCGCGAACTCCGAGAAGACCTCCTCGACGAGCGCCTCGATCTCGCGATCGACCGAACGCGCCTCGCGCAGGAACAGCAGGGCGAGGTCGCGGTTTTTTTGCGCGACGTGCGCGGCGCGCGTGACGGCGTCGATCGACGCGGCGCGGTATTCGACCTCGTTTTGCGGGAGGCGCGCGCTCATCGCGGAGAACTGCTCGAGCATCTCGCCCGACAGGCGCGAAAGCAGCGTCACGAAGATTTCGCGTTTGTCCTCGAAGTGGCGATAGAAGGTGCCCTGGCCGAAACCCGCCTCGGCGACGATGTCGGCGATGAGCGTTGCGTGATAGCCGCGCGACGCGAACACGCGCCGCGCCGCGGCAAGGAGCGCCTCGCGGCTTTTGCGCTTTCGCTCCAGATCGGCGCGCTTGCGTAGGTCGGTGGTCATGCTTGCGCTCCCGTTCGTTCGAGCCGGATTGGCGGCAGGGGGATCAAAACCGGACGGACTCGTCAGTCCGTCTGATGAGCAAACTAAATGATACGGACGGACGAGTCAATCCGGATTTTCAGAAATTCGTAAGAATGTGAAAGGTGCGGAAACATTGGAGCGTGTGCGAAAGGGACGATACGCAAGACGCACGGGCCCGCGTGCGGAATGCACCGCTTGCCGGCGCTCGCGGCGTGGATTCTTGGTGTTATCGAAGGGCCGTCACCCGGCGCAGTCGGGGAGGCCGCTTGCCGGCGTGCGCGGCTCCGTTAGTCGCGAAACGCGATCCGGAATCCGAAGTGCGTCTTATTTCATCATCGGGCGGTGGTCGCCGTTTTTGCCCTTGTCCTCGATGCGTTTCATACCGGGGAAAATTTGAACGCCCGTTCGATTTTGCCACCATTCCATGTAGGCGTTCGTCACCAGGTTGACGCCCCACAGCACGCCAAGGCGCGGCAGGCGTCCGGTGTATTTGGCAATGCGGTGCTTGCGCCTCAAGTATCCGCGAAACTCCTCGTCCTCCTGAAGATCGAGCAGGATTCGCTCGGCGAGCGCGTAGTGGCGGCGCAGACGGTCGAGTTCGCCCTCCAGGTTCGAGGCGTGGCGGCGGATCTTGTCGAGGTCGCTCGCGGCGATCTCGTAGTTGTGCGCGGTCGCCGCGAGGTCGGCGGACGTTCGGTCAAGCTGCGCGCGCGCGCCCGCCAGCTCCGTGTCCAGGTCGACGATCTTTTGCGCCTGGCCGGTCGTCTTGTTTTCGAGCGCGTCGAAGCGCTCCTTCGCCGCGGCGACGAACGCCTCCTTCTCGGACACGACGCGGTCAAGCTCAATGAACTTTGACTTGATCTCCGCGTTCAGCCCGTCGAGTTGTCCCTTCAGCGTGGCGACCGCTTCCTCGCGCGCCTCGAGTTCCTTTTGCAGGCTTTCGACTTCCGCCATCAGTTCTCCCTCGCGCGTCTTTAACGCCTCGGACGCGCGGTCCTTTTCGATCGAGTCGTCCTGGGTCCTTCGGAGCAGGACGAGGATCTCCTCCTCCTTGTCCTTCATCCGCGCAGCCTCGGCTTCTCGCTCGGCGATCACGCGGCGCCTTTCGTCTTCCATGTCGCGCACCTTGGCGCGGTGGTCCTTTTCTTGCTCCTCGAAGCGCTCCTGGAACTTTTCGATGTGCCGGTCGCGCCGCGCGACCTCCTCTTCCTTCAGGAGATTGACGCGCTTCACCTCCGCGGTCAGCTCGCGGGCGTCGGTCTCGCGCTTTTCGATTTCGCGCGACATGCGCCGCTCGATCTCCTTGCGCTCGTCCTCGGCCTCGCGGCGCACGCGGGACAGCTCGTCCTCGTGCTTTTCGGCGAGGCGCCGCGTTTCCTCGTCGCGCGCCTCGGCCTTGCCGCGCGCCTCGGCGTTCACTCGGCGAAGCTCCGCGTCGTATTCCTTCTTCGTGTCCTCGCGGCGTTCGATCTCCGCGGCCAGGCGCGCCTGTAGCGATTCCGTCTCGCGGTCGTGCCTCTCGCGCAGTTGCGCGAGCTGCTGTTCGTAGCGTTCGTTCGATGCCCGCGTCGCGCGATCGTGTTCATCGACGAGTTTCTGCTTTTCGCGACTGAGCGTACGGAGTTCCTCGTCGGCCTTCTCGCGCGCGGCCTCGCGCTTTTCGATCTCGGCCGCGATGCGCGCTTCGGCCTCCTGCTGGGCCTCATCCTGCTTTTCGCGAAGCTTGGCCAACTCCTGCTCGTGCTTTTCGACGATCTTGCGCGTGTGCTCGTCGTGCGTTTCGACGAGCCTGGCGGCCTCGCGGTTCACGCGGCGTATTTCCGCTTCGTATTCCTTTTTCATCTCCTCGCGGCGCTCGGCCTCGCGCGCGAAACGCGCCTCCGCCTCTTGCGCGGCGGCGGCGCCCGCGGTGCGCAGCGCGGAGGTTTCGCTTTCATGCTTGAGCACGAGCATCCGCGTTTCCTCGTCGTGCGTTTCGACGAGCTTGGCGGCCTCGCGGTTGACGCGGCGGATCTCCGCCTCGTATTCCTTTTTCATGGCCTCGCGCTTTTCGCTTTCGGCCGCGATGCGCGCATTGGCTTCTTGCTGGGCCTCATCCTGTTTTTCGCGAAGCCTGGCCAGCTCCTGCTCGTGCTTTTCAACGATTTTACGCGTGTGCTCGTCGTGCGTTTCGACGAGCTTGGCGGCCTCGCGGTTGACGCGGCGGATTTCCGCCTCGTATTCCTTTTTCATCTCCTCGCGGCGCTCGACCTCGCGCGCGAAGCGCGCCTCGGCCTCCTGCGCGGCGGCGGCGCCCGCGGTGCGCAGCGCGGAGGTTTCGCTTTCGTGCTTGAGCACGAGCCGCCGCGTTTCTTCGAAATTCTTCTTGCGCGTTTCTTCCTTGTCGAGGTTCAGGCGCTTGATTTCCTCGGACAGCTTGTCCGCGCGTTTGGCGGCTTCGCGCTCGATCTTTTGCGCGTGCGTGTCGTGTTCTTTCTGCTTGCGTTCGAGCTGCTGCTGCAACTGGCGCACGTCCTTGCGCGCGTCGGCGATCTCGGCCTGATGGCTCTTCACCGTCTGGCGCAATTGCTCGTCGAACTCGGCCGCGCGCCGGCGCATGTCCGTGGCAAGCAGCTCGTAGCGCTCGTCCTTGGCATTCAGACGGCGCTCGTTTTCAAGCGAAAGCGTACGCATCTCGTTGCGCGATTCCGCGACGTGCGCGCTCGACAGGTTCTGATAGTACTCGCGGAAATCGTGCATCAGGCTTTTGCCGCGCGCGCGGCGCACGGGCCGGGCGACGAAATTCGCCAGCGGCTCGGCGGCGCGTTTGGGATCGAACATCCCGGCCGCGAGCCGGCGCGCGTTGGCGCTTTTTCGCCGGGCCGCGGCTTCGTCCTTTAGCGCCTCGCGCACGGCGCCGGCGATCGCGGCTTCGTCGTTCGGGTCGACCACCCAACCGGCGTCGAAATCGGCGACCGGCCCGGCCAGCTCCATGTTGGCCGACGTGATGACCGGAAGCCCGCACCAGAGGTATTCGACGGTGCGTGTGGAGTACGCCAGATCGCGCTCGGGATTCGACTGGTACACGTCAAGCGCGGCGCGCGCGCCGGCGTATTGCGCAAGCAGCGCGTCGCGCGCAACAAGCGCGTTCAGCTCGACGGCCTTGAAGGGGGCGAGACGCTCGCGGTAGTCCGCCCAGATGCCGCGATTGATGCGGTAAAGCGGATGGTCCCTGGCGAGCGTCGGCTCGCCGACCCAAAGGGCGATCCTGGCGCCGCGAACCTTGCCGGCCTCGCGCGCGGCGATCTCGAGCGCGGGAAAGGGGTCGATCCACGGCCAGGTCGATCCGCCGAACACGATCGTCGGCGCGGTCCTGGCCGGGCGCTTTTGCGCCTTGCCGTCGATCGAAAGCGGCACGGTGGCGATCGCCGGCGATTTCGGATCGGCGCCCGCCATGAGGCACCACGGCAGAAAATACTGCTTCTGCGCGCGGCCGGGCACAATGACGAAATCCGCGCGCGCGAGTGCGTCGATCTTGGTCATGGCGTCGGTGCGAAAATTCGCGCCTTCCTTGAACGCGTTCTCGAGGGCGAGCGGCCCGTGCAGGTCGATGACAACGGGGATCTCGAGCGGCGGCAGGAAGGTCGCGAGCGCCCACTGCTCGATCAGCACGACGTCCGGCATGATCGAGAAGATCGTGTCGGCCAGGTTTTCCGGCACGTGCGCGGCCTTGACGATCGCGTCGGTGTCGCCCTCGTCGATCAGCTCGCGGGGAACGGAAAGAATGACCTCGTGCCCGTGGCGCGCGAGGCCGGCGGCCAGGCCCTTGACGCGCAGGGCGCCGCCGGTGACCGAGCGCCCGGGGCGGGACGGCGCCTCGGACGTGATGAAGAGGACTTTTCGTTTCATGACCCGCGATGATACGCGAAGAGCGCGCCCCGTGTCATGGTATCGACGCGGATCCGGGCACCCTTCGGGAACCCGCGCGAGCCCAGGCGGCTCGCGACGGGCGGACTATTCGACGTTTTCGTCCTCGGGCGGCAGGTCGCCGTCGCCGGCGAGCTGCTCTTCTTCCTCGATGATCTGGTTGAGCAATTCTTCTTCGGTCAATTCGTCGGCATCGTTGCCCGCTTGCGGTGCGAGCGTGCTCGCGGAGGGGAGTCCACCCCCGTTCCCGGCTTCGCGCTGCAAACGCATGGCCTCGCGGCGCGCCTGGCGTTCGGCCCGGCGCTTGGCCAGATGTTCCGCCTTGGTCATGCCGCCGCCGTTTTCGTTGCGATTGAGGATGCCCGATCGGAACGGGCTGTTCCGCGGTCGCCTGTTGAGCTGCCTTTGGAGCGGTCCCTGTTTTCTCGCGTTGTCGGCGGGCGACGCGGGTTGGGCGGCGGGCTCGGCGGTGCTGTCCTTTTCGCCGCCCGTCAGGCGCGACAGGAAGCCGCCTTTCGCGTCAGGCGTATCCTGCGTCTCCTCGACGCGCTGGGCGCGTTCGCGCTGGCGTTCCGCGCGCTCGCGGGCGCGCAGCATGGCGGGATCCTGATTGGCCGCGTCGAACACGGAGCGGTCGAGCTCCGGCCGCACGAGCCCCGGCACCGGCGGCGGCGGCGTCCGGAAATATCCCCACGCCACGGAAACAAAAACAAGCACGCCGGCGGCGGCGATGATTTTTTCGCGCATCCTTCGATTCTCCCGACGGATCGATCCGTCTTTCGCTTACGCGAACCGCGACCGCAAGGGAGCGGTTCCCCAGGGACGATCAATAGAGATTGATCGCCGAAAATGCAATGATGCGACACCTCGAACCGGATCAAGGTTGTAAGCATGCGCTCCAGAATCCTCGAATTGTTCGGTATCGAACGCCCGATCGTCGGCGCGGGCATGATCCATGTTTCCACGGCGGGATGGGCCGCCGCGGTGGCGGACGCCGGTGCGCTTGGCCTGATCGCCGGCGGCCACAACACGCCGGAGTCGCTGCGCGCCGAGATCCGCCTCGCGCGTGAAATGACGCGCGGCGCGCTCGGCGTGAATGTTCCGCTTCTCTACAAGCACGCGCCCGATCTATTGCGCGTGTGCGTCGAGGAGGATGTGCGCATCGTCTTCACGAGCGCGGGTAACCCCGCGAAGGTGACACCGCTTCTCAAGAGCGCGGGCATCATCAACGTGCATGTCGTGCCTTCGGTGCGGCTGGCGCAAAAATCCGTGGAAGCCGGCGTGGACGCGGTGGTCGCCGAGGGCTACGAGGCCGGCGGGCACGTGTCGCGCGATGGTCCGACGACGCTCGTGCTCACGCGGGCGGTGGCGCGCGCGGTCGAGGTGCCCGTCATCGCGGCGGGCGGCATCGCCGACGGCGCGGGCGTCGCGG
>JAIOHV010000187.1 GCA_019912885.1 bacterium | reverse complement strand
CCACCGGGGAGCAAGCCGTCGCGTTGCATTCCCGGTCGGCGGTGTCGAAGATGTCGTCGATGCATCATGGCGTGCGAAACACATGGGGCCGGCGCGCGCGTTGGACGGCGGTGGGGCTTGCCGTCCTCGCGGCGCTCGGCGGGGCGTATGCCGAGTTCGGTACGACGCACCTTTTTGTGCGCGACGCGTCGATCGACTTTCGCCAGGTGCTCGCGCTGCCGAACGCGCCGGAGGCCCTCATCGTTCTGCCGCCCGGCTCCGACCCGCGTTGGGAGAGCGTCCGCCTGCGAAATGTCGGAACAACGGCGTTGCGTTTTCCGCGCCTTGTCATCAACGACGAAAACCGCTTCGGGAGTTACGCGGAAATCGCCAAGGTGTGCTCGCGCACTTCGGAAAACCGCGTGGCGCAGGTTTATTGCTTCGCAAGGATCCTGTCTCGCTCGCTTCGACGCATTATTCGGCCTGGAAGTGACGGCATCGGTAATTTTCCATCGGACTGGGCGCCCGACGCGCTGCAGGCCCTGCATTACCACGGTTTCACGGAATGCGGCCCCTCGTCGAGCTACCTTCACGCGTTCGCCAATCATCTCGGCCTTGCTGCTTGCGATATCACCTTCGGAAAGCACGTTGTCCTTGAGATCGCGGATGGCGAGAGACGATCGTTGATCGATCTCGCGGGGATGTTGTTCTACACGGAAGACTACACCTCCGTCGCCTCGCTGGCCGACGTGCGGCGCGGCGGCGCATTGGCGTCGGCGCCGGGGAAACCAGGGTTTCGTTCGTCGCGCGACGTCCTCTACAACCGCGAACAATTTCTCTTACCGCCGACGATGGATTGCGCGCCTCCGCCCGCCCCGCGCCTTCCGCTGGCCGATTTTTGCCTGCGCCCGGGCGAGGAGATCGAATTCGAGACGGGGCGGCTTGATGACCTCAACGGCCGGGTCGTCGTGTGGTACACGCACATCGAAGGCAAGGCGATGGTGTCGCTCGCGCTGCCTTATCCCGGAATTTCCGTCGCGGTAACATCAAGCGACGGGAAAGACCTGCCCGTCCGCATTCTGACCCCCTTGCCCGCGGAACTTCTCGCGGGGCCCGTACCCGTGACGGCCGATCTGACCACCGACGTCCCCGCGCGCTCGCGCGTGTTTTCGATGACGATCGACCTTCCCGAAGAGCGCGGCGCGGAGTTGGCAATTCGTATGCGCTACGCCTCGGCGGCGCTGCCGCGGCCGGTCGAGGGTATCAACACGATCGTGCTTTCCGGCGAGCCCGACGGCGGCGGCGAGGCGGTCGTGGAGGTGAGCGCGAAGATGCGCGTCCGGCGTAACGAGCGGCTTACGACCGACCCCGTCCCGTGACAGGCGACGCGCATCAGGGCGCCCCGGGGATCGAGCCCGGGCGCGCGATGATGGTCGCGTCGACGCACCCGGCACGCACGCGGCCGAGAGTCCTCGTGGCGGAAAGCTCGCTTTCCACCGCCGGCGGCCAGGGCATGTCGCGCGGCCGGACGAACACACCGACCGTCGACGCGGGTGACGCGTCGCGATAATCGGGCTTGTCCGCCAAATACCGCAACAGCGATTCGTACAGTGCGAAGCTCCTCGCATCGAGCCGGGATTCGCCATCGGGATTTTCATAAACGAGCGCTTCGATCCGGTGTTCGGACATGCCGGCGGTGGCCGCCTGGATACCGCGCGCGATGGCGACCTGGCTGTCGATTTGATAGAGCCGCCAAAATTCGCACGGTGCCTTGCCCGCGGCCGCGGGCACAGACGAGAACGCAAGACCGGCCAGGAGAAGAAACAGCGTGATCATCGCGTAGGGCAGCGGAAAGCGCCGCCACTCGCGCGGCCCTTGGCGCAGGCGCCGCACATCGTCACGCGCGCCCAGCGCGATCAGGATCGCCAAGAACGGCGCGGCGGCGAACAGATAGGTCAGGCGGTTCTGCTGTTTGATGACAGAGAGCGCGGGCAGGACGACGAGAACAGCGGCGATGTGAAAGGCGCAAAGACGCGCCATGTCCGGGGCTTGCAAGCGCGCGGGACGGCGGATGCCGCGGATCAGGTAGATCGCCGCAACGATTCCGACGTTGATGACGATCGTCACGACCCAGTCCGCCACGCGGGCAACGTACTCGCCGGCAAAGGCGAGCATCGTGCGCGCGCCGCCGGATTCGCCCGCGACGCGCTCGGCCAACGATGCCTCCCCGAAAACCAGCGTGTAAAGAACCGTCGCGTGCAAAAGCAGGATGACGGCGCCGCCACCGGCCAGATGCATCAAGAAATTCCTTGTTCCCCGCCGGCTGGCGTCGAAAAGCGCCGTCACGACGAGAATGCCGGTGGTCATGTGCAGTTGCATGCACAGACCGATGGCCATCCACATACCAAGCGCGTCGGCCGCGCGGCCGTTTTGCGCGCGCACGAGAAAATAGACGGCCAACGCCAGGAACGGCGGTACGAAAGCCGTGTTCATGGGGCGATTCGGGATGATCGTCGTCGCGACAAATACGCCGAAAACACCCGTGGCGATGTGCGGGAAGAGATCGTCCCTGGACACCCCGCGAGCGGCGGCGAAAAACAACGGAAGCGACGCGAGCTTGAACGCGACGACGTAAGCGTAAAGCAGCGCCGGGCTGCGCGAGATCGCGACGACGGGCGCCGTCAGCAACGGCGCGAGCGGCGCGAGGCGCAGTCCGCGAAAGAAGGTCTGGCCGGCAAGAGGGATTTCGCCGTCTTGCACGAAATCGAGCACGATCGTCATCAACGCGGCAGCGTCGACATTGTAGTCCGCGTACCCGACGACGTACTGGAACGCGCAAACCGCCGCGACGCCCCAAGGCAGAAGGCGAATCGCCGCCTCGATGACTCCGGCGGCCCGGAGCCCGGCCTGGCGCGCGGCGGTATCCGCCGCAGGCAATGGTTGCGCGTCCATTTTTTTGGATCCGCCCGCGATGATTGGTTATTCCGGCGCAGCGGGCAAGGCGCGACGGCGGTAGCTTTCGGCCGTCAGCTTTCAACAATCGGTTGCGCGACCGCTTGCCGAAGCGGACAGGCTGATCGCCGATTGCCGACCGCTGATAGTAGGCGGCGGCTGTTTGCTGATTACTGACGGCTGACGGCCAAAAAAAACGCGGTCAGGGCTTCACGGGGATCGAAAACGATGTCATGTCACGGCCGGCGTCGATCGCGGGATAGACCTCACGCGCCTCGCGTTCGAGAAGGCTCAGCTCGTCGGGCGCGTAACGCGGCGAGAAGTGGATGAGAAACGCGCGGCTCGCGCCCGCGGCGGCGACCTGCTCGGCCGCCTGGCGCGCGGTCTGGTGTCCCTTGCGCGCGGCCTCCTCGGCCATGTCGGACAGGAACATGCCCTCAATGTAGACAACGTCCGCGCCGCGCGCGAGCTCCACCACGTTCGCGCAAGGGCGCGTGTCCGTGATGTACGCGATCTTGCGTCCCGGGCGCGGCGGGCCGAGCACGTCATCGGGCGTCACGACGCGGCCGTCCGTGAGCGTGAGGCTTTCGCCCCCCTGCAAGCGTCCGAAATCCGGGCCGGGCTTGACGCCAAGCGATACCGCCGCCTCGACGTCGAATCGCCCGGCGCGCGGGCGTTCGATCACGGCGTAGCCCAGGCATCGCGGCCCGTGGCGCAGCCGGCGAAAGACGACCTCGAAATTCGCGTCCGAAAGCGCGACGCCGTCCGCGCCATGCAATTCGACGATCTCAAGCGGAAAGCGCCTCTCAAACCCGAGCGTGCGCTCTTGCGCGTGAACGTAGGCCGCGATGCCGCGCGGGCCGTAAATCGTGACGACGTCTTCCGGGTCGGCCTGCGCGAGCATCATCAGCATCCCCGGCAGGCCGGTGACGTGGTCGGCGTGCAGGTGCGTGATGAAGATGTGACGGATCGGCTTGACGCCGATCTTCATCGACTTCAGCGGGATCTGCGTCGCCTCGCCGCAATCGAACATCAGCGTCATGCCCTCAATGCGCACGGCAAGGCTGACAAGAAAGCGGTAGGGCATCGGCATCATGCCGCCCGATCCGAGCAGCACGCATTCGATCATGGGCGCGATCCTTTCGCGGGCATCAGCCAGCGCGCCGCGGCGGAAGCCGCGGGCCAGCGCATGCGTCCGATGAGCTCGAGCAGGTGCGGGCTGATGGGGCGCGTCACGCGCAGGCCGATAACGTACACGATCGCCCCGGCCGGCAGCCCGGCAAGGACGCGCAAATTATCCGAATCCGGTAACAGGTGGCAAACGGCGACGACGGCGGCGGCCATCGCGGCCGCACAGCCGGCCACGCGCCGGAAGAATCGCCACGGAATGCGCGGGCGCATCGTGAGGTGCAATAGCCGCGCTTCATAGGCCAGGCCCGCGACCGTCGCGACGCTCGTGCCGATCGCGGCGCCGAGCGCGCCGAATTTCGGGATGAGCGCGAGGTTCGCGGCGAAATTCATCGCGCCGAAGATCGCCCGCGAGCGAATGAGGGCGCGCTCGGAATCCATCGCGCCGAGGAAATTGGCGGTGATGGACTGATAGCGTCCAAGCGTCATCACGACCAGAAACAGCAGGGCGGGCGCGATGGCGCCCTTGGCCTCGGCGCCGTACATCACGCGAAGCAGATCGTCGCCGAGCACAAGGCCGCCAAAGGCGATGGGAAGCGCGAACAGATAGACGTACTCAAAGATCGCGCCGAACACGCGTTGCAGGCGTTCCCGGTCCCCGGAGGCGTGAACGTCGGCGACCAGCCCGAGCGTGAAGCCCTCGGCGAAAACCTTGGTGAAGATCGTCAGCGCGAAAAACGCGAAGTTGTAGGCGATCGCGTACCAGCCGACCTCGCGCGTGTCGGCCACGAGGAACATCAGCATCCAGATGTCGAGGCTCTTGTCGAGAACGAAGTTGAGAAGATCGTACGCGTAAAACGAGAGCGAAAACGACACGAGACGGCGCGTCGGGACACCGCTTTCGGACGCGGCGGGCGCGGGCGCGGCGGGAGCGGTTTCGCCGCCGGGGAC
>JAIOHV010000186.1 GCA_019912885.1 bacterium | reverse complement strand
CATCGAGGCCGCGCGCGCCGCCAAGCCGCCCAAGCGCGCGCGACGCCGCGCGGCCTTACCCCATGCTCTACGGCGAGAACGAGGCGGAGATCACCGCGGCGCTGATGGCGTTTGGCCCGCGCGAGCGCGGCGTGCCGCCGGCGCGCGTCGCGGAGCTGCTCGCGCAGGTGACCGAGGACAAACCGGCGCGGCCGATGCACCTTGCGGGCATCGACGCGCTCGGCCGGCGCGCCGAAGCCGCCGCGATCGACATGCTCGAGGCGCAGGTGAAGCGGCACGGCGCGCTCGCGATCCGCGCCGTGCGCGCGATGGGCGAGGCCCGCGCGTCGAGCGCGCTTTTGCGCGTCAACGTCGAGGCGCTCGCGCGCGATCCCGTGCTCGCGCTGGCGTACATGGAGGCGCTCGCCGCCTGCGACGCCGACAAGGCGCGCGAGAGAATCGACGGGTGGCTCGCTTCCACCGTGCGACCCGCGGCATTTCGCGGCGAGCGGGGCACGTTCGCGCTCGTGCACGCGGCGGCGCTGGCACGCACGGCGGGATTCGACGCGCGCCAGCGCGAATTTCTGGAACACGACGCGATGCTCGTGCGCGCGGCGGCCGCGGAGGCGATCGCCGCGAGGCCCGATGTGGTGTTGCTCGATCCGCTGATTGCGGCGATCGCGCGCGCCGCGAACGATCCGGGATACGACGCGGCGCATTTTGCCGTCGCAGCGGTCGAGGCCGTAGGCGAGCGCTTCCCCGCACAAAGTTTCGCGCGGACCAAGTGCGTCGATGCGCTGCGCCCCCTTTTGGCGGATCCGCGCGGGCCGGTGCGCGAGCGCGCGGCCGAGGCGCTTTACACCCTCGCGCACGAACGGCACGACAAGGTGTTTTTCAACATCGCTCCGTCGCGCCCGCCGGATGCGTACGCACGCATCGCCCGCGCGCTTGGCACGACGTCGTCGGTGAACGTGGAGACCGATCGCGGGCCGTTCGTGATTGACGTGCCGATCGGCGTCGCGCCGCTCGTGGCCGACCGCTTCATCGAACTCGTACGCGCGAAATTTTACGACGGCCTTGTCGTGCATCGCGTGGAGCCGCTTTTCGTGATGCAGACGGGAGACCCGATGGGAACGGGCTACGGCGGAACGGGCAAGCTGCTGCCGGATGAAACGGGCGCGATCGCATTCGACGGCCCGGGCGTCGTGGGGCTTGCGACCGCGGGGCGCGACACGGGCGACAGCCAGTGGTTCGTGACGCATCGCGCCACGCCGCATCTCGATGGCGCTTACACCGCGTTCGGGCGCGTGGCGAGCGGGATCGAGGTGGTGCTTGGTATCGTGCCGGGCGACGTCATCCGACGCATGACCATCACCGGCGAAGGCGCACCGCCGCCGGAGCCGCTAGCTAGTGACGAGTTACGAGTTACGAGTTACGAATGCCATCGCAATATTGAACGACAAACGGCGCCGAACGAAAGCACGTGCCGATATCCAATCGCGTCGCTGCGATTCCACTCGTCATTCGTCACTCGTCACTCGCAATTCGGCTGAACCCGCGCGCGTCGCGCGGGGTCGGATCGGGCATGACGGATCTTGAACGAAACGGACTTGCGCGGCGCTTACGCGGCGGCAACTTCCTCGAGGATGCATGCGTCGACGGGGCAGACCTCGGCGCATTTGCCGCAGCCTTCGCAGATATCCGGATCGACGACGTAGATATCGCCCTCGCTGATCGCGTCGTGGGGGCATTCCTCGGCGCAGGAGCCGCAGGCGATGCAGTCGTCGATGATGTGGCATTTCACAGCCATGGACGGGTGTCTCCTTTTTCGGCCGGCGAAGGATGGCGCGGCCGGCTCAACGACCTGACTCTCCCGGCGCATCGCGAATCGTCCGCGAGCGCTGTGACCGAATCCCGGTCAAAGACGCAAGATCATGGATTTCGCCTTCGCGATCCCCTATGATTCGCGCCAAGTTCGAGCGGAATTTTCGTGGAAAATCGACAAATATGCAAGTAAGACGCATCGCCATTCAGGCCCTTTCGATCATCGCCGCCGCCACCGTGACGGCCGTTGTTTTTAACTCGGTGCGTGCCGGGGGGATCGATCTCATACGGCCCGCCCGGGACGCCGTCCAGACGGCCAGGCCCGAGGCCGCGCTTGGCCCGGTCGATCTGGCCGGCGCCAAAAAACTGCACGACGAGGGAGCGATTTTCGTGGATGCCCGTTCCGAAAGCGATTTTTCCGCCGGCCATATCAAGGGCGCGCTCCACGTGTATTACGCGGAAGTTCAGGATAAGGCCATGGAAATATTGGAGAAAATTCCGCTTGAGGCGACTGTCGTCGCCTACTGTTCCGGCGAGGACTGCCACGCAAGCGACATCGTCGCGCGCGAGCTTGTGGACATGGGATACGAGAAGGTCCGCATCTTCTTCGCGGGCTGGCCGGCCTGGACCGCGGCGGGATACCCCATCACGGGATCGGCGGGAAGCGACGAAGCGACGCCGATCATCAAGCCGATGGGGACGAAATGATGCGGCGCGTGCTCGAAAATCCGTACCTGCTGCTGGTGCTGCGCGCCGGGCTCGGCGTCATGTTCGTCGTGGCGAGCGTGGATAAAATCGCCGAGCCCGACAAGTTCGCGATCGCGGTCGATAACTACCACATCGTGCCGAACGCTCTCGTCAATCTGTTTGCGCTCGCGTTGCCGTGGATCGAGCTTGTCATCGGCGTGTTCCTCGTTGCCGGCGTGATGACGCAGGCCTCCGCGCTTTTGTCGGCCATCCTTTGCTTCATGTTTTTCGTCGCGGTAGCGAGCGCGCTTGCGCGCGGGCTCGACATTAGCTGCGGTTGCTTCGTGCAGGAAGGCGCCGCCGCGAGCAAGGTGAGCAGCGGACTGGTGATCCGGGACGCGCTTTTAACTCTGGCGTCGATCTGGGTGTTGGTTTTTCATCAAGGCCAATTTACTGTGCGCTCGCTCATCGCCCGCGATCGGGCGGGCGGGTAATTCCGGCGATGCTCGTTTTTTTGAATCGAAAGGAGCTTGACGCATGACATCGAAATGGACGCTTTTCGCGATCGCACTCCTGGCGGCGCTCACCATGGCGCTGGCCGGCGCTGTTGCGTGCGGCGACGACGACGATGACGACGACGACGAGGTGAAGCACGCGGACATCGAGGCCTGCGAGGAACGCGCCGACGAGGCGTTCGGCGACGGCTGCTTTGACGACGAGACCTATCAAAACGAGGTCTATTCCGAGTGCGATCGCTTCCCGGCCGCCGAGGACGACACCGTGGCCGAGGCTCTCGACTGCATGGACGCGGTGAACGACGATTGCGACGACTACGATGAGGCGATCGACATGTACTCAGACTTAATCGCGTGCATGGATCAGGTATTCGCCGAAACGCAGGGCTGATGATCGCACGGCGATAAAGCACGGACGAAAACAAAACGGCCGGCGATCCGAAGGGATGGCCGGCCGTTTTTTGTTTGGCGCCCGTGCGAACGCCTCGCCCCCCGGATTGGCACCGCGACCGTCAAGGAGCGGATACGCCTTTCAGCCTTGTCCAATCCCGAAGACGCGCATCGCGTTACCCGCGAGGTAGAGCGCCTTCGCCTCGTCGTCGAGGCCAAGATCGTCGAGCCCTTCCAGGCACCGCGCGGGCATCAGCATGGGAAAGTTCGAACCGAACAGGACCTTGCGCCGGCCGTGGCCGCGCATGTACGCGACAAGCGCGGCGGGGAATCGCTTCGGTACGTAAGCCGAAGTATCGATGTAGACGTTCTCGAATTTCGTCGCGCAGGAGATCATCTCCGTCACCCACGGATGGCCGATGTGGCCGCCGACGATGACGAGTTCCGGAAAATCGAGTGCGACCTGCTCGAGATACGGAATCGGTCGGCCGGGATCCGACGGGCGCAACGGGCCCGTGTGCCCGACCTGCCAGCAGACGGGTACGCCAAGCTCGCAGCAGGCGGCGAACAGCGGATAATAACGGCGATCCGTCGGCGGCAGATTCCACAGCCACGGCAGAACGCGCGCGCCGCGGAATCCCTCGCCGCCAACGCGCGATTTGAACTCGGCGACGCCGTCCGCCGGGCGCATGAGATCGACAGCGGCCAGGCCGATGAAACGGTCGGGGTGCGCCGCGACGAGCGCGGCGACATCGTCGTTCGAGATCATCGCGCCGTCGGGTCCATGCCACGCGCAGGCGACGCCGATCGAAACGCCGGCCTCGTCCATCGCCGCGAGCGTCATCTCATGCGGAATGTCGACCACGACATTGTCGATGCGCAGCCATCGGCGAAGCGACGCGAACATCGGGTGATTGATGAACCCGCGCGTCGGATGCTGGATCCACGCGTCGACGATCGTGGGAGCGGCCATCGGTCCGGCTCGCGGCGGCTACGGTTTGTAATAGAGCGTGCGGCCCTTTGCGGCCTGGTATTCGACGCGGAAGTCCGTGAAGCCCTTTTTCCAATCCGGATAGCAGTCGCCATCGATGGCGCAAGAAGCGCAATTGGCAAAAAAGGCGTATTCGTCGAGCGCGCATCCCTCGGAAGCGCAGATATTGGTCGCCTCGACCTCGCATTCGGCGTCGGAGGCCACGGTTTCAACCGTTCCGCCAAAAAGATTGCACTCCTCGATACAAAGCGCGTGGCAGCAATGGACACCACCGCCGCCGCCATCCGTGTCATCGTCCGCCGCGGCGTCGTCGTCGTTCTCGGGAATAAACGGCTCTGAGTCGTCGTCGCCGTCCGGCGAATTGACCGGGCCGCTCGGTTCGTCCTCTTCGTCGTCCTCGCACCCGCTGATCGCGAAAAGTGCGGACGCCCCCAGACACAAAACGATGAGTACCACGGGAAAGGCCACGAACCGCCGGGACATGCGCCGTCTCCTTTTCAATTATCCGATGGAATGGAGAGCGCATCGTAAACAGGAAATCAAAAATAGGAAATAGAAAATAGCCTCGCGCGCGCCCGGCGTTCCAGCCTCCTTAATCCCCCACGAAAATTTGACGCCTCCGGTGAATTCTCACGTCGGGCGTCACCCCAAGATCGCCGCGACGCCCGGGTTTTTGTGAAAAAACATTCGCCGGGCGGAAAAAATTTCATGCAAATATGCGTATTTATGTAATTAAGAAGGCGAAATCGGCCTCTGATATCGAAAAATTTCGATTTGGCACGCACGTTGCTGCATACAATTGCGTCGGGCGAAATCTGGTCGCCTGCGAATGAGCAACGAAAAACGCGAACAGATCCTTAAAGACGGAGCGTTCGACAAGAAATAGACGAGCCCAGCCGAGGCCGGACTCACCGGTCTCAAAAATCCTCCTTGGATCGGAACCCACACCGATCCGCCTGCATGAGCAACGGAACCCGCGCTGCCACCCCCTGGCAGCGCGGTTTCCACATTTTGCAGCACCGGCCACGTCCGTCCGTCATGTCCGGGCTGTCTCTCAAGTCCAACGAAAATTCGGGAAACGGGCGCGACGTGTCGCGGCAGCGGGATACGGAATACGACGGCGCGCGCGGTTTCAGCCGGCCGCGAAGTGGCGGCGGAGCGCGGCGATCTGCGCGCGGACGGCGGCCACGGCGGTGCCGCCAAGGACGCGGCGGCGCTCGATGGACGCCTGGGGCGACCAGCGGGCGACCTCCTCGGGCAAGTCGAGCCGGCGGGCAATCTCGTCGGGCGCGAGGTCCGCGATATCCTGCCCCGCGTCCTCGAGCTCGCGGATGAGCGACGAAACAATCTCATGCGCCCTGCGAAACGGCACTCCTTTGGCGACAAGCGCGTCGGCGAAATCCGTCGCCGCGCAAGCGAGCGGAATGCCCGCGGCCATCGCATCCACGTCATATTCGAGCGCGTCGTAGTGCGCGCGCATGACGTCGATCGAAAGGCGCAGCGCGTCGTGCGTTTCGAAGACAGCCGCCTTGTCTTCCTGCAGATCCTTGGCGTAGGCGTGCGGCAGGCCCTTGAGAAGCGCGGCGAGGCCGGTCGCGCGGCCGAGGATCGCCGCGGCCTTGGCGCGTACAAGCTCCAGGCCGTCGGGATTGCGCTTTTGCGGCATCATCGAAGAGCCCGTGCTTGTCGCGTCCGGCAAACGCAGGTGCGCGAATTCGCGCGTGGCGCGGATGATCCCATCCTCGGCGCGGCGCGAAAGCGTGAGCGCGCATTGCACGGACGCGAAGCAGAATTCGAGCGCGGCGTCGCGGGACGAAACGGCGTCAAGCGCGTTCGCCATCGGGCGCGCGAAACCGAGCGCGTTAGCAAGCTCGACGCGATCGACCGGCAATCCCGACCCGGCCAGGGCGCCCGCGCCGAGAGGGCAATCGTCCGCGCGTTTTCTCGCGTCAGCGAAGCGGTCGAGATCGCGCGACAGTTCGGACGCGAACGACGCCAGATCGAAGCCGAGCGTCACCGGCAGAGCGGGTTGCAGGTGCGTGTATCCGGGCATCACCGTTGCTGCGTGGACCTCGGCCGTTTCGAGCAGCACGCCCGCCAATTCGCGGATCGCGGCGATGATGTCGTCGCACGCGTCCTTGAGATACAGGCGCAGATCGGTCGCGACCTGATCGTTGCGCGACCGTCCGCTGTGCACGCGCGCGCCCGCTTCGCCCACGCGCTCGGTGAGAAGTCGCTCGACAAGGCTGTGCACGTCCTCATCGGGCAGCTCGCCGGCGACAAACGCGCCCGCTTCGTGCTCCTCGGCGATGTTGTCGAGCTCGGCGGCCAGATCCTCGGCCTCGCCCGGCGAAAGCACGCCAAGGCGCGCCAGTTCCGCGATCCACGCGCGGTTGACGGCAATGTCGTAGGCGAGCAGGCGGATATCGACGGGCAGGCTGCGGTTTAAGCGCTCCATCGCCGCGTCGAGCGTGCCGCCGGTCCGTCCCTTCCAGAGCGTCATCAGTCGCGCTTGAACTTGGAGTAGTTGGGCGCGCGGTAGCCGGCCAGGCGCTCGCCGCCCTCCTGCTCGATCATGCTTCGGATCTTGATGGGCAGGCCATACAGTTCGATGAAACCCTTGGCGTCCATCTGGTCGTAGACGTCGGCCTGGCCGAAGGTGGCGAAATCCTCGCGGTAGAGCGTGTACGGGCTTCGCCGGCCGCGCACGGTGACCGATCCCTTGTAGAGACGCAGGCGCACCTCGCCGGTGACGTTGTGCTGCGTGGTCGCGACGAAGGCGTCGAGCGCCTCGCGCAGCGGCGTGAAGTAAAGACCGTTGTAGACGATCTCCGCGTATTTGGGCGCGAGCGATTCCTTGAAGTGCATCGTCTGCGCGTCGAGCACGAGCGATTCGAGTTCGTGATGCGCGAAGTAGAGGATCGTGCCGCCGGGCGTTTCGTACACGCCGCGGCTTTTCATGCCGACCAGGCGGTTTTCGACGATGTCGATGCGGCCGACGCCGTGGCGCCCACCGATGGCGTTGAGGCGTGAAAGCAGCTCGACCGGCCCGAGGCGCTCGCCGTTCAATGCGACCGGCACGCCGCCGGTGAATTCAAGGACGATCGTCTCCGGCTCGTCAGGCGCGTCAAGCGGCGACGCGGTGATGTGGTAGATCTCCTCGGGCGGCTCGTTCCACGGATCCTCGAGCTTTCCGCCTTCGCTGGAGACATGCCAGAGATTGTCGTCGTGGCTGTAGATCTTGTCGGGGCGCGCATCGACCGGCACGTCGCGCTCGGCGGCGTAGGCGAGCGCGTCCTCGCGGCTTTTGATCGACCACTCGCGCCAGGGCGAGATGATGCGCACGAACGGGTTGAACGCCCGGAACGTCAGCTCGAAGCGCACCTGGTCGTTGCCCTTGCCGGTGCATCCGTGGGACACCGCGTCGGCGCCCTCCTCCTCGACGATATCCATCATCGCCTTGGCGATGAGCGGCCGCGCGATGGACGTGCCAAGGAGATAGCGCTCCTCGTATTTGGCGCGGGCCTGGATCATCGGAAAGAGGTATTCGCGCAGGAACACCTCGCGCAGGTCGCGGACGACAAAGCGATCCGCGCCGGTGGCGAGCGCCTTTTTTTCGAGCGCGGCGGCATCAAGCCCCTGCCCCAGGTCGGCGGCGAACGCGACGACGCGGCAGGCGTAGTTCTCCTTGAGCCAGGGGATGATGATGCTGGTGTCGAGCCCGCCGGAATAGGCGAGCACGCACGTCCGCACCGGAGCGCCGTTGGTCATGCGGGTTGGTCCTTGTCGATCATGCCGCCGGACAGGCGGGCAAGAACGGAGTTGCGGCCGTGGCGATCGCGGCAGGCGATCACGACAGTGTCGTCGCCGGCGACGGTGCCGACGATTTCCGGCCACGCGGCGTCGTCCAGATAGACGCCCAGGGACGACGCCTGCCCCGGCAATACGCGGACGACCGCGAGCGCGTCGGCGCTTGCGACGTTCAGCACCGGCACGGGGACGCCGCGGGTGAACGACGTGGTACGGGCGGCGGGGACGACGTATCGGCCGCCGGCCTTCACCAGGCCGAGATACGAGATGTCGCGGCTGACCGAGCTTTGCGTTGACGGGATGCCCTGCTCGGAGAGCGCGTGCACGATGTCGTGCTGCGTGGCCAGCGCGTTCGATTCGATAATGCGTCGAATGGCCTCACGGCGATGCTTCGCGTTCGACATGGGGATTCTCCTGATCATCGGGTTATTTCGATTCCTAATTTTCAGGCGGCACGCGCCGCGATTTCAAATTTCGACGAAGAATTCCATCGCGATATTTTCGTAAACATCGACCGAGGCGAAAACGTCGCGAACGGGCACCGTTTCGTCCGGCCGATGGGAAACGCTTGATATGCCGGGACCGATCTTCACCGCCGGCGTATCGCCAAGAAACGCCCAGTCGCTGGCGGCCGCGCCCGCGACCGTGCCGCGCCCGGACAGGCGCTGCGCGATTGAAAACAGGCGATGCTCCCGGGGCGTCGCCACGGGCGGCCAGTCGATGCCGACCTGCTCGACGCGGCAATGCCGGCACGCGTCCGTCACCAGCGCCTTCACCTCCTCGTGCGCGTACGCGGGGATCGTGCGGATATCGAGCATGGCGCTCGCCTCCGGCGGCGTGACGTTGTCCGCGACGCCGGCCGTCAGGCGCACGGGTGTCACCTTCACCGTGCCAAGGTCCGGGTCCGTTCGGCCGAAGGGAATCGCACATACGCGCACGAGATCCTCGGCGAGCAAAAACGCGCTGGAGGGCTTTTGCGAATGCGCGGCGTGCGCCTGTTCGGACTCGGCCGTCAGCCGCAGAACGAGAAGGCCGCGCTGCGCCACGCCCACCATCATGTCGGTCGGCTCGCCGATGACCGCGCCGTCAAACGGGCCAAGGTTTTTGAGGGCATACGACGCGCAGGGCACGTCGCCCTCCTCGTTCGCGGACAGGAACATGACGATGCGCCCGGGCAGATCCGGCCGCGCGGCCAGGCGCGCGAGCGCCGCGCACATGGCGGACGCGCTGCCCTTGGCGTCGGTCGCGCCTCGCCCGCGAAGGAGGCCGTCGGCCTGATCGCCGGAAAACGGATCGAAGGTCCACCCCTGCCCCGGCGGCACCGTGTCCAGGTGCGACAAAAACAGCAGCGTCGGTCCGCCGCGCCCCACGCGCGCGACAAGCCCGTCCTTCGTGTTGATCGATTCCACGCCGCGCTCGGCAAGCCAGCGCTGGACGAGAATCTGAATCTGCGCCGTGTCGCCCGTGACGCTCTTCTGGCGCACGAGGCGCGCGAGTAGATCAACCGCGTCGGCGGGTGCGGGATTCGCGCCCATCATCCGCCCTCCTGATACGCGGCCTTTTCGCGCTCGCCGACGATCATCGTGCCGCAACCTTCCGCGGTGAACAGCTCGGTCAGCAGGCTGTCGTGCGCGAGTCCGTTGATGATGTGCGTGCGCGCGACGCCGTTTGTCGCCGCGCGAACGCACGCCTCGACCTTCGGTCCCATGCCGCCCTTGATGACGCCGTCGGCGCGCAGCGCGTCGATGTCCGCGGGGTCGGCGAACGGAACGAGCGAAGCGATATCCGGCGGTTCGCGCAACAAACCCGGCACTTCCGTGAGGAAGATGAGCTTGGTCGCCTTGACGGCGATCGCGAGCTCCGCCGCGAGCACGTCGGCGTTGATGTTCAACACGTTGCCGGCGTCGTCGGCCGCGAGGCTCGCGAGCACGGGAACGAAATCCGCCTGGCCAAGGATGTGCAGCAGGCGCGCATCGATCTGCCCGGCGTTGACGTCGCCCACGAAGCCGAAGTCGACCTCGCGCTCGGAACCCTCGTCGTCGATGACGCGGATCGGCGCGCGCCGCGTGGTACGCACGAGATTGCCGTCGAGGCCCGACACGCCGACCGCGGGCACATGGTGCGCGCGCAACGCCGAGAGCATCTCGATGTTGAGCAGCCCGCCGTAGATCATCTTCGTCACCTCGAGCGTTTCGGCGTCGGTGACGCGGCGGCCGGCGATGATCTGCGCGCGGATGCCCAGGCGCTCCTGCAACTTCGTGGCCTGCGGCCCGCCGCCGTGGACGATGATCGGGCGCACGGAAAGGTGCTCGAGTAGCGCGATCTGCGCCGCGAAATCGGAAAGCGCCTCGCGATGGGAAAGGATACCGCCGCCGAGTTTGACGACGAAGGTCGCGCCGCGATAGGCGCGGATGTACGGCATGGCCGTGCGCAGCGATTCGACGATCGGAAGCGCGCTCATATCGGAAACACCCCGGGATGATCGAGCCCGGCGCCTTCCGGCAGCTCGAGCGCGATATTCATGCATTGAACGGCCTGACCGGAGCCGCCCTTCATCAAATTATCGATGACGCACGCGACAAGAACCTCGTCTTCGTTTTGCGTCACGTGGATGAACGCCCGATTTGTCGCGGACGCAAGGCCGACGTGAGGCGGCTCGCCGATCACGCGCACGAATGGTTCGTCGCGATAGTATTCGGAATACAGCGTGGCCACGTCCGTGTCCGCCAGGCGCGCGTCGGCGACGTGCGCGGACGCGTGGATGCCGCGAACGATCGGCGCGGAATGCGCGATCATGCGCGGCCGGATCACGCGGCCGGACGCCTCGCCCAACACGCGGGCGATTTCGGCCTCGTGCCGGTGCGCGAGCGGCTGATAGACAAACAGGTTCGAGGCGCGGAACGGGTGATGCGTCGTCGCCTTGGGTTCGCGGCCCGACCCGCTCGATCCGGTGATCGCAAAAACGGCCGGGCGCTCAGGACAAAGACCGCGCGCGGCAAGCGGAAGCAACGTCAGGATCGACGCGGTCGCCATGCAGCCCGGCGCGGCGATGCGTCCGGCGCCCGGGAGCTGTTCACGATTTTTCTCCGGCAGGCCGTACACGAACGACTCGGCGAGATGAAACGACGGATGTTCGCCATACGACTTCGCATACGCGTCGCGATCGACCAGGCGAAAGTCCGCCGCCAGATCGACGACAAGCCGCGGATTCGCCGCGAGAAGCCCGGGCATGAGCGAGGCGCTTTCGCCGTGTCCGAGTGCGAGGAACGTAACGTCGGCCTTCGCGGCGGTGGAAACGTCAAACGGCGCGAACGTGAGATCGCGATCGTGCGAAAACGCCGGATGCATATCGGAGACAAGCGCGCCGGCGCTCGTGCGGCTCATCGGCGTGACGCGCGTGACCTGAGGGTGCGTCGCGAGGATGCGCAATAGCTCGCCGCCGATGTAGCCCGCGGCGCCAAGCACCGCGGCATGAAGGCCGCCGCCGGTCACGCCACGCCCCGCTTTTCTTCCACCGATTCGAGCACGGTGTCGGCCAGAACGGCGGCGTCCTGCCGCGCGTTGACGGCGGGAACGCCAAGCGACGCGGTGATGTAGTCGCGGCCGACGCCGCTGTCGGTGACGGGTCCGGACATGACGGTGATCGGAAGCCGGAAGCGGTCGCGGAACAACTCGCGCGCGCCCCAGGCCGCGACCTGATCCGGCGCGCAGACGACAAACGCCGCGCCCGCGCCGGCGAGCTCCTTGTCGGAGAGAATGTCGGCGACGCCGTATTCGCCGAGGATGCCGTCGCCGAGTTCCGCGACGATGACATCCGGCGCGAAGCCCGCGATGTGATTCAGCACGCCCTTGGCGACGTCGACGGCGACGTGGTCGTGCGTCGTGGCGACACCCGCGTCGTTGAACGTGAAGGCGCAGATCGCGCCGGCGTCTTCCATGCCGAGGGCGTCGCGGCGCAGCGAGACACCGGTGAGCTTGCACGCGCCGACCTTGACGCCCTTTTTCGTCAGGTGACGGACGATCTGGATGGCGACGACCGTTTTGCCGGAGTTCATCGCCGTGCCGGCGACGTACACGACCGGCGGCGTATTGGCGCCAAGCGCCGGCGCGGCGGGGATGGCGCCCTCGCCGATGTGGGCGGGCCGGCCGACGCGGTCGCCCGCGTGCGGCACGCGCAGCACCGCGCCGATGACCTCGGCGTCAAACGGCGGGCCAAGCTCCGGCACGCGCGCGGTGCAGCGCCCGACGATTCCGCCCATGTTGAGAATTTGCAGCGTGTCGCCGGCGTTGATGGACGGGGGAACGTCTCCCGCGTAGCCCTTCAGCGCGCGGCGCCGTCCGAGAACGCCCGCGACCACGTCGCCCGCGCGCAGCACGATCTGCCGGCCGGAGACGTCCTCGACAACATTGTATTCAACCTTGTCGGTCAAGACGCGGACGGCGACGATGTACCCCTCGCGCGCGATGACGTCCGGGCTGACGAGCACCTCGCGCGGCAATTTCGCGTTGCGGGTGGCGCTGGAAATGCGGTCGAGTTTGAGGCGGATGGTGGTCAACGGCGGGAAAAGCCTCCGCGGAAAAAAATTTGTATTCGGCTGCGACGCGGCGAATGATTATTCAGTTTATGCAGCCCAAGGGCGCGCATATTTGCCGCATAAGAACGCGAATGTCAAGGGGATTTTGACGCTGAGCGTCAAATGCGGTTTAAGCAGGACGGCCGTCGGGGCCGCAAACGGATGCCGCCCCGCGCGAAACGGGGCGGCGGAGTACGCGGTTGATACAGCTCTGGCATCGCCGCGCTTTAGCAGCCGCACGCTCGGATCTCCTCCGAATCGTCGATGGCTTCCGCGTCCTCGTCTTCGGCCGGCATCGGGTCATCGTCGAGCGCGTCGTCGTCGTCCAGGCCGGTTGCCGGAAGCGTCGTGGTAGTCGTCGTGGTCGTAGTCGTCGTGGTGGTTGGCGTTCCTGTGTTCGAATAAAAAACGAGCACGTAGTTCGCCCGGGTTTGCGCTTTCGTGAGCCGCGAACGGCGCGCGCCAACCGCCAAATCGGAATAACCGTCACCGTTGAAATCGCCTGCGCTCACAGAGTCGCCGAAGGTGAGAAGTGCGCCGTCAAGGACCTCGTGCTTCGTATTGACCCAAGCCGCTTTCTCAGTCAGCCCGTGCGACGAACCACGATAAACTTCGACCGTGTCGTTGCCGAAACCGAAGATCAGATCGCCATACGAATCGCCGTCGATGTCCGCGTAAGCAACATGTCCCCTGCGGGAATACCACTGCGGATTGCTCAGATTCAAGCCGTCGGCCGATCCGAAAAAGAGCGCCTCCCCTACTTCGTAAACATCGTCGTACCCGTCGCCATTGATGTCGCCGACGCGCGTCGGTTCGCTATATCCGTCAAAAATAAAGTCCGGCTCTTCCGACAAACCGAATCTTGTTCCCAGAAAAAAGTGCGTTTCGTTTACAAGCGGCTTCCCCGAGGAACATCCAATCGCCGCGTCTCCGAAGTCGTCCCCGTTGACGTCGCCGATAAACCCAAGCGTCAGATAGGAACAACTTGGTGTCTCCGCGACCCAAGCCGCGGGGCGGTGCCACCCCGACGGCGAACCCCAAAACCCCTGTATGTTCAAGTCGAGACCGCTCCAATTTTGAAAAAGTCGCGACGTGGCGAGATCAAAATATCCGTCCCCATTGACATCCACGCCGCCTGCAACTCTCTCGGCAAATATCGACAATACGGAGGCCGGGTAACCGACAAGGACGATCGGGGTACTCGTTAATCCGTCCGCCCCGCCATAATGAATGAGAATTCGCCCCAAATTTCGTGATGGTGGTGCCACTTCATAGTCCGGATCGGCCAATGCCAAGTCATCGTATCCATCGCCGTTGATGTCTCCGGCGTTGAACGGATTGCTTGCGAACGTCGTTGTTCCTCGCCCGACGAGACGCGTTCTTGGCTCAGGCTCGAGACCCTGCAATCCGCCGTGGAAAACGAAAACGCTGCCCACATAATTCGAGTAACTCTCGAATTCGAAATCGAAGGTCGGATATGCAACGACAATATCGTCGAAGCCGTCCGCATCGACATCGAGCCCGGATAGGACAATTGGTGGTGAAAGCGATTCGTTCCAGGTCGCGACGTCAGTAGCCAGGTCGTCGGGATAAATCCAGCCGGGTTCTAATGCGAGCGGAAATTCATTGTCCGCGAATGATGCCGTCGTTGAAATCGCCACGAAACAAAAAATCGCCGCGAACAGTTCCAACGTCGAACCGACGAGTCCACCGAATCTCGCGAGCATCGACGCCACCCTCCATTCATCGAGAACTCACCGATTATACATATGTCACAATACATTTCCTGTCGACGCCGCACCATCCGTACCCGCTCCCTAGCGGTCGCGGTTCCATAGTGCGCGCGAATGGCCACGGGTTTTCGATGAGTCGTTTCAGGACGCGAACAGAGAAGCCGCTTGCTGACCCGACGGCTTCGCTCGGGGCAGGCGTGCACGGCTCCGTTCGTCGTAGCGCCCTTGCTCAAGCGCGCGGCTTTGTTTGTCGTTCCGAAGCGGGCGAGCCGCCCGCGGTCCCGGAACGGCTCGGGCGGCCCGGCCAGAGAGCGAGCGCGGATCAGCGCCCCAGGATGATGACGTTCTTGCGGGACTCGTCCTGGGGTTCCTCGGGGCCCTTGGTTTCGTCCTTGTCCTCGCCGCGCAGCTTGTTGAGCGCGAGGTGGATGATGTCGCGGGCGGCCTCGAAGTCGGCGTCCTCGCGGCTTCTGTGGCCGGAGAAATAGATGTCCATCTCGCGCACGAGGATGAGCGGGTTGATGCGCCCGACGGAGTTTTTCACGGAGCGGTTGACGAGGTCCACGACCGCCTCGCGCTCGGCCTCGCGGTTCATCGCGGTGAGGCACATGTCGAGGAAGTTGTCGCCGCGATAGGGGAACTGCTCGCGGAACAGCTCGTCGTCGCCGGCGCCCTTGAGCGCCGCGAGATGCTCGGAATACGAGATCAGGTGCAGGCGCAGGGCGTGTAAAGGGCTGCCGGTATGCAGGTCGAGCCGCGCCTGTTCGTCGTGCAGGCGCGCGGTGAATTTGTTGCGGCGCACGTACGCGATGTCCTCGCCGTACCCCTCGAGGAAGTTGTGCATGTCCTCGTACAGGCGCGTGGCCTTTCGCGTCTTGCCCTGCTTCATGAAGATATCGCCGAGCACGAAAAACGCCGGCACGATCCACTCGATCGTATCCTTCGGGAGCACGCGGCACAGGCGGGCGATCTTCACGATGGACGGCGTGACCTGCTCGATGCTGACGGCCTTGTTGACCTTCTTGCTTTGCAGGTAGGCGCGGTAGTTCCAGCCGTTGCGGCGCATGGCCTCAAACAGCATGTGTTCCGCGGCCTTCAGCCTGCCTTTTTCGACGAGGCGCTCGGCGTTGCGGACCGCCGTTTCCATCTTGTCCTCGCCCATCCGCGCGAACTGGATGAGAAGGTAGACGAGAATTCCGCAGACGAACGCGCCGTAGAAGATCATGAACGGCAACAGCATGGGCAACCCCCGTGTTTGACGCGTCTTTCAGAATAGCGAAATTGAAGACGACAGGCTACCGCAAGCCATCAGCCATCAGCGGTCAGCGGTCAGCGGTCAGCGGTCAGCGGTCTGCGGTCAGCAGCCGCATGCCCCGTCGTCGTCATCGTCATCGTCGTCACCGCCCGATACATCGTCGTTGGCCGCATCGTCATCGGTGTCATCGTCGCCCGCCGCGGAATCGTCGTCGATAGCGTCGTCATCGCTCGCGTCGTCGTCGTCATCCGCCGCATCGTCGTCGAAATCGTCGTCGGCCGCGTCGTCGTCTCCCGATGTGTCATCGTCATCGTCGTCATCGGTGAAATCGTCGTCGCCGAACGGGCCGCCGCCCGGGAGAATGCCGTAATACACGCCCATCCAGTACGCGAGCAGGTAGTCCATGCCCGGGCCGACGAAGGTATCGTCCGCGCCGTGATCGCAGCCGGCCTCCCAGGGTGTCGATTGCCAATACATGTCGGTCCAGTGGCGATCGTCCAGCTCGCGCGCGACGGCCGATTGCGGGTTGATGTCGACTATGTCCTCGAGCCACGGATATTGCGCGAGAAATCCGTCCGCCCAGACAGAAAAGGTGTCGAGCGGCTGGTCCGAACACGTCCTGGCGCGCTTGTACGCGGGCGACTCGTCGTATCGGCCCAACGTGTTCAGGAAATCCGCCTCGATCCAGTCGTATTCGTCCGAATCGCAATTGCCCAGCCGCAGGCATCCGGCGACGTGCACCGCGTCGAAAAACGGGTTGTGCGTCTCCTTCACGTACGGCCGGTTCGCCGACTGCCAGATATCCCAAAGATCCTCGAGACGCTCGCGGTCGGGCCAGTAGCGAAACATCGAGAGGAAATTCACGTGGCGAAGGTTGTTGCCGAAATACTCCATGTATTTGTTCAGGCCCGCGAACGTGTCGATCCAAAGCGCGCGCTTCCAGAGCTCGTACTGCGTGTCGAGCAATTGCCAATAATAATCGTCGCCGGTGACGTGCGCGGCCATCGCGATCCACGCCAGGCGCCCCGAAGGCCCAAGCCAGGCCGCGCCGTTTCCGGTCCACTCGCCGTTCTGGTCGGTGATGTTCCAGAGGTTCGTTTCGAGCATCTCGATGATGTCGCGGAAATCCTGTTCGATGGCGGCAAGCAAAAGCGGGTCATCGAGCGCGTCGTGCGCGGTGGACATGCCCATGAGCCAGCCGGTGTATTGATCGCGGCTGGTGTGATCGACCCAGTAGTCGCCGGCGAACTCGCCCATGCCGTGCACCTTCCAGCCGTTGCCGTCGTCGTAGCCGCAGTTGTACGGAGGCTCGTCCGGCCCGGCCCAGCGCGCGACGTAGCCGAGCGTCTCGGTGATTTGCATCGCGTAGTGGAGATACCAGGCCATCTCCTCCGCGGCGGCCTTGGCGACGGGATCGCCGGTCACCATGTATTGAAACGCCTGCGCGGCGAGGTATTCGCCGCTCCAGATCGTGCTGTCGCCCTGGTGATGGACGCACTCGATCTCGGTGTAGGTGTCGTCCGTGAAACGCAGTCCGCCGGTCAGCGCGCCGCGCGCGGTGGTGTGCCAGGTGTCGGCGAACGCCTGGAACGCGGCCGCCTTGGCGTGAAGCGCGGGATCGAACTGCGCTTGCGCGGGAGCGGCGACGGCGAGGGCAACGACAAGCGCGAGCGAGGCCAAGGTGAACACACAGGATGCGCGGGGCATGAGAGATCCTCCGAAAAACGGAGCCAGAGTTTAGCATAAAGTCGAATTGCGGAATGCGGCCGGAATGCGGATTTGATTCGCAGGAATCGCCATTCAACACGAAGGCACAATCCTCAATCCTCAATCCTCGATCCTCGATTGCACGCCGTCGATCTCCTCGGGACGGTCGAGCCACAGATCGAACAGGTCGTCGCGGCGGTCGGCGAAGCGCTCGCGGATGGAAAGGACCTCGTCGAGCCTGTCGAGGAGCGCGTCGACAAGCACGGGATCGAAATGGCGGCCGCGTTCGCGGCGGATGTAATCGAGCGTGTCTCCCGTCGAATAGGCGGACTTGTACGGCCTCTCCGTGGTGAGCGCGTCGAAGACATCGGCCACCGTGGTGATGCGCCCGGCAAGTGGAATGTCCTCGCCGGCCAGACCGTCGGGATACCCGCCGCCGTCCCAGCGCTCGTGATGCGAACGCGCGATCACCTCCGCGAACCGGATGAGCCGGGAATCGGACTTCTCGAGAATCTTCGCGCCGATGATCGTGTGACGGCGCATGACTTCCTCTTCGTCGGGCGTCAGGCGCGTCGGCTTGAGCAGGATGCGATCGGGGAGGCCGACCTTGCCGATGTCGTGCAGCGGCGCGGAATAGAGCATCGCCTCGACAGTCTGTTCGTCATGGCCCGCGGCGCGGGCGAGCGTGCTCGCGTAATGCGCGACGCGGACGACGTGCGCGAAGGTTTCGCCGTCCTTGAATTCGGCGGCGCGCGACAGGCGCAGAATCGTGTCGAGCGACGCGCCCTTGATGAGCCGAAGCGCGCGGTTGAGCTCCTCGGTGCGCTCGGCGACCTCGGTCTCCAGCCGTTTCTGATACGCGCGCAGATGATCGTAGTAGGCCTTCACCTCCATCAGCGACGCGACGCGCGCGCGCAGCTCGATCTGATCGACGGGCTTGGAGAGAAAATCGTTGGCGCCAAGGCGCAGCGCCTCGACGCGGTCCTTCTTCTCGTTGAGCGCCGTAACGACGACGATGGGAATGTTGCGCGTGGCGTCGTCGGCTTTCAGGATCTCGAGAACCTGAAAGCCGTTCATGCCGGGCATCATGACGTCGAGCAGGATGACGTCGGGCTCGCGTTCGCGGATGAGATCGAGCGCTTGCCTGCCGCTTGCCGCCGCCATCACCTCGTATCCGAGCGGCTCCAGCATGCCGTCGAGGATCGAACGGTTGGACTCCTCGTCGTCAACGACGAGAACGCGCTTTTTTCGATCGTTCATGTCCACAGCCTTGTGCGTTTGACGTGGCCGGTCACGACCTTGGCGAAGGTGTTGGCGTCGATCGGTTTGGCGATATAACCCTTGCAGCCGGCGTCGAGGGCCTTTTGCTCGTCGCCGCGCATCGCGTGCGAGGTCAGCGCGACGACGGGGATGGCGGCTGTTTCGGCATCGTCGGCGAGCGCGCGCGTGGCGGTCAGGCCGTCCATTCCGGGGAGCTGCACGTCCATCAGGATGAGATCCGGTTTTTCCTCGCGGGCGATGCGCATGCCGATCTCCGCGGAGCGCGCCTGCAGCACGTCGTACCCCGCCAGCTCTAGCAGGTCCGCGGCGAGCATCATGTTCATCGCGTTGTCCTCGACGATCAGGATGCGCTCACCGGCCACCGATCACCTCCGGCGCCGGCGCGGGGGGAGCCGCCGCGGGTTCCGACGCGGCGCGGATCCGTTCGAGCTCGCGCAGCAGATCGTCCGATTTCGGCTTTCGCGTGATGCGCTTGACGTGCCGGGACAGTCGCTTGCGATCCTCGGCGGTCAACTCCTTCGCGGTGTACACGACGATGGGGATGCGGCGCCCCAACGGGTCGTCCTTGATGCGATCGACGACCTCGAAGCCGTCGACGTCCGGCATCATCAGATCGAGCACGAGAATGTCCGGGTGGCTGTCGCGCACGGCCTTCACGCCCTGCTCGCCGCCGGCGGCAAGCAGCACGTCGAAACCGTCGCGGCCGATGATCTCGGAGAGATACTCGCGCGTGTCGGCTTCGTCATCGATGATGAGCACGGTCGGATGCGGGATGCCGTTGGCGCGCCGCACCAGGCGCAGCGTCTCGAGCAGGCGGCCGGCGTCGACAGGCTTGATGAACCATTCGATGGCGCCGAGCGTGAACGCAAGCTGCTGCTTCTCGGTGACAGTGACCATGACGACGGGGATATCCTTCGTCGCCGCGTCGAGCTTGAGCTCCGCGAGCACGCTCATGCCGTTTTTTTTCGGCAGCAGGACGTCGAGCGTGATGGCGAAGGGCTTGATCGCGCGGGCGCGCCGGATCGCCTCGATGCCGTCACGGGCGTATTCGACGTCGTAGCCGCCGCCGCGCAGGTATTCGGTCAGAAGCTCCGCCGCCGTGGATTCGTCCTCCACGACAAGCACGACGGGGCGCTCGTGATGCTCCAGGACGGGATGCGGAAACGGCGTCTCGGGGAGAGCCTCGATGGCGGGCGCCTGGGACTCGCGCCAGGGGATCGTGAACCAGAAGGTCGATCCCGTCCCCTCCCCCTGGCTTTCCACGCCGATCCGCCCGCCGTGAAGCTCAACGAGGTTGCGGCAAAGCGTCAGACCGAGCCCGGTGCCTTGCACCTGGCGCGCGTACGACGAATCGACCTGCTCGAACGCCAGGAAGATGCGCTCCTGATCCTCGGGCAAGATGCCGATGCCGGTGTCCTTCACATGGATGCGAAGCTCGCCGTCGCTTCGCGTGGCCGATAGCGTGATGCTGCCTCCGCCGGGCGTGAATTTCGCCGCGTTGGAGAGAAGATTGTAAACGATTTGCTTCAGCTTGCGCTCGTCGGCGAGGAACCGCTTGCCCGCCACGTCCGGATCGAGATCCACCTTGACCGCGACGCCGCGGTTGTGCGCCTTTTCGCGGATCATGATGAGGCTGCCCTCGAGCAGCTCGCCGATATTCACGTCCGAGGGCTCAAGCTCCATCTTGCCGGACTCAACCTTGGCCAGGTCGAGAATGTCGTTGATGAGGTTCAAAAGGTGCAGCCCGCTCGTATGCACGCTCTGCACGTAGCGATCCTGCTTTTCCGTCAGCGGCCCGAAGTCCTTGTTCATCAGGATCTGCGAGAAACCGATGATCGCGTTCAGCGGCGTGCGAAGCTCGTGGCTCATGTTCGCCAGAAACTCGCTTTTGGCCGTGTTCGCGAGCTCGGCGGTTTCCTTGGCGCGCATGATCTCCCGTTCCATCTCGCGGCGCGCGGTGATGTCGCGGCCGATGGCGTTGGCCAGCCCGATTTTCCCGTGATCGTCGAAGTCGATGTTGATCGTCCAGAGCAGCTCGCGGAACCGGCCGTCCGCGGTCGCCTGGCGGTTCTCGATCGTCGCTCCGGACGTGCGGCTCGCGACGCAATTCCGGAGCGCGTCGCGCAGCGCGTCGCGATCGTCGGGGTGCGTGAGGTCGAACAGGTTGAGCCCGACGCATTCGCGCGGCGAGCGGCCGTATACCTTCCAGCTTGCGTGATTGGTGAACTCGATCATGCCGACGCGGTTAAACTGGACGACGAGATCGTCCGTGCCCTCGATGAAGTGGCGATAGCGCGCGACGCTGTCCGCGCGTTCGTCCTCGGCGATTTTTTGCCCGGTGATGTTGCGATAGACGGTCGCGACCATGCGCTCCTCAAGCGGGACGAAATCGAGGCGAAACCAGCCGAAGGGGTGCGTCGCGTCGCCATAAGGAAATTCGTTGATGACGGAATGCTCGCCGTCGATCGCGGCGCGCAGCCAGCGCGCGGGCACGTTGATCTCTTCCGGCTGCTCCAGAAGCGGCGGAAACAGCTCGCCCACGGACTTTCCGTATTGGGCGCGGAAATCGTATTTCGATTCGGTGCAGGCGGTGTCGTTCGCCCACACCAGCACGATATCCTCGGGTTTGTTGGTGGGGGCGTGATAAATCGTGACGCCAAACGGAAGGAATTCCGCAAGCCTGCGAAATTGTTCGAGCGTGGGAGTTTCCGGCGATTTGGATCGTGCGTTTGCCACCGGTTTCATTCTAACGACGCGCACAAGCTCCAACGCAATCATGCAACGCGATTGGGGGGTTGCTTACAGTTGGCGAAAAAAAAGGGCGCCCGATGTTGGCGCGCCAACTTCCCGGCTTGCCGACGATTCACCGCCCCGGCGCCATCCGCCGCTCCCGATCCTCGATCATCACTCCCCGCCGAGCCCGTATTCCTGAATCTTGTAGAGCAAGGTTCGATGCGAGATTTCGAGCATCTTCGCGGCGTTCGTCTTGTTGCCGCGCGTGCGCTCGAGCGCCATGCGGATCAGGCGCGCCTCGAGTTCGCGGCTGTTCGACTTGATCGACAACTCGCCCCGGTCCACCGGCAGGCCGTCACCGCCGGGGCCAGGCGCACCGAGGCGTTCGCGGACGCGGTCGGGCAAATGCGTCGCGTCGATGGGCGCCCCCTGCGCCAGCACGATCGCGCGTTCGAGCACGTTCTCCAGCTCGCGCACGTTGCCCGGCCAGGGATATTCGACAAGGAGCGCCATCGCCTTTTCGCGGACGCTTTTGGCGCGGATGCCGAGGCGCTTTCCGTGCGTGACCAGAAAATGCTCGACGAGCAGCGGGATATCGCCGGATCGCTCGCGCAAAGGCGGAAGCGCGATGGGGAATACGGACAATCGATAGAAGAGATCCTCGCGGAAATGCCCGTCGCGCATGCGCGCGTCGAGGTTCTGCTTGGTTGCGGCGACGATCCGGACGTCAACCTTGCGCGGGTTGGACGCGCCGACCGCGCGCACCTCCTCCTCCTGCAACGCGCGCAGGAGCTTGACCTGAAGATGCGTCGGCATTTCGCCGATTTCGTCCAGGAACAGCGTGCCGCCGTCGGCCTCGGCGAACAGCCCCGCGCGTTCGAAACGCGCATCGGTGAACGCGCCGCGCACGTGGCCGAACAGCTCGCTTTCGAGCAGCGCGTCGGGAATTGCGCCGCAGTTAATCGCGACAAACGGCTTGTCGGCGCGATCGGAGCTTGCGTGGATCGACCGGGCGACAAGTTCCTTGCCCGTCCCCGACTCGCCGACGATGAGCACGGTCGTCTTGTAGGGCGCGATGCGGCGCACCTGATCGAACACGGCCTGCATTTTTTCGTCGCGGCCGACAAGCTCGTCGAAGCGGAACTGCCGGGCTTTTTCCTCGCGCAGCTCCCGGTTTTCTCGCACCAGCTCCTCGTGCGAGAGCGCCTTTTCGATCGTGGCGAGGAACGCGTTCGGCTTGAACGGCTTGCTGACAAACGTGAAAGCACCGCGCCGCATCGCCTCGACGGCGGCGTCGATGCTGCCGTAAGCGCTCATCATGATGATGGGGCTCGCGACGCCCGCGGCGATCGCGCGCTCGACAAACGTCAGGCCGTCGATGCCCGGCATGCGCAAGTCACAAAGGATGACGTCGAACGGGCCTTTTTCCTCGATCGCCGACAGTCCTTCCTCGCCGCTTTGCGCATCGGTGACGTCGTACCCGTGGCGGTCGAGGATGACGCCGACGCTGTGGCGCATGCTTTCCTCGTCGTCGATGACGAGAATATGCGGGCGGGCGTCGGTCATTCAGCCTCTCCCGTTCCGTTCCCGTTCCCGAAAAACGCGATGGACCAAATGGACATCATGGACATGATGGACCCGTTGACGGCCGCGCGTGCCACTACGACGCCATTCCGCATTCCGCCCTCCAAATTTCCGTTGCGCCCTTGGTGCCTTTGTATTGACCTGCGATTTCCGCGGCACAAATTCCGCACTCCGAATTGGGCATTCCGCATTCCCTATGCTCCCTCCACCTGCGCCAGAAGCTCGTCGCGGCGACGCTCCTTTTCGGATTCCGGCGCGGGAATATAGATCGAAACCACCGTCCCGCCAGAACGGCCGTCGCGCGCGCGTTTACTTTCGAAACGCAGCACGCCGCCCGCGCCCTCGACGATACGCTGGCAGATCGGCAGTCCCAGGCCCGTGCCTTTGCCGGGCGTCTTGGTCGTGTAGAACGGCTCGAATACGCGCTGCACCGCTTCGGGCGAAAGACCGGGCCCGGAGTCGCGCACATGGATCGCCAACACGTGCATGCCGGGTTCGAACGCCGGGCGCGACGAGAACGCGATGCCGCGACGCGCGAGGTCCGTGTACGCGACGCGCTCGGGCTCGGTGGGCATCGATGTCGCGCCCTCGAGCCTCGATTCCAGCATCGCCGTTTCGGAGTAAGCGAACGCCTCCACGGTCAGGTCGATCGTGCCGTCGCCCCCGGCCGCGTCGCGCGCGTTCGTGAGCGCATTGACGACAACCTGCTTCAGCTCGCCCGGATCGATCAGAAGCGGCGGCAACTCGTCCGGCGCGCGAACGTGCGTCTCCATGCCGTCAAGCTGCCGCTGGTCTCGCAGCATGTTCACGCACTCCTCCAGATATTCCGGTACGTTCACGGGGGCGACACGGCCGGCTCGCGGGCGGGAAAAATCGAGCAGCTCGCGCATGATGCGATCGATGCGCTCGACCTCCCGTTGCATGCGCGCCGCGATCTCGCGCGATTCGGCGTCGTCGGCGGATTCCAGGATGCCAAGATAGTTGTAAATCGCGCCAAGCGGGTTGCCCACTTCGTGCGCGACACCCGCCGCGACGCGGCCAAGGTATGCCAGGCGGTCCTGCCGGATGATTTCTTCCCGCGCTTTTTCGAGCTTTTCTTCCGCGGTGCGCAGGTGATCGCTCTTGCGCGAAAGCGCGGCGCGCCCGTCGCGCAACGTGCGCTGAAGGTTATCGAGCGCGGCGGCGAGCCGCCCGATCTCGTCACGCGAGCGGACGGGGACGCGGTGATCCAGATCGCCTTCGGTCATCATGGTGGTGACGCGCTCGAGCTCGTCGAGCGGGCGCACGATGAGCCGGACGAGAAACGTCAGACCCGCAAGCGACGTCGCGGCGACGGTGAAGACGAGGTACCAGGCAAGCAAACGGCGCGTCGCGGCGAGCGACTGGGCGGCATCGTCCATCGCCAGGCGAAAGCGGATCGCGCCGACGACCTGGCTTCCCAGAAAAAGCGGGCCGGTGACTTCGAGCGCGTCGTCCGGCTGGATTCCCCGCGCCCCGGCGGCTTCGTACCGCTTCACCAGGCGCAGCGTGGAAAGCGCGTCCTCGATTTCCGTGTCCATGTAGCGTTTGCCGACCTGTTCGAATCGGCGATGGGCGAGGATCTGCCCATCTTTGGCGACGATGAAGAGATTGGGAACCTGAAGGTTGTTTCCGAACGCGTCGATGATCTCTTGCAGCCGCGCCTGATCCGAGTGGCCCATGACAAGGACGTAGCGCCCCTCCCACTCGAGCTGGATGACGCTTTGCAGCGCGGATAAAATGACGGCCCCCGCGTGCACCTTCATCTGGATGAAGTTGCGTTCGGCGAGCCTGAGCCAGACCGTGCCGAGCGCGACGAGCAGGAACGCGGAGATCGCGATCATGAATGCGATGATCCGCACACGCAGGCCGACGCGCGATACGCGCATGCGCCAGCCTTCGCGTCGCGGCGGATTCGCCGCGTCGGCGGGCGCGGCCGCCGGGCGGTGCGCCCCGCGGCGCTTTGTGGCGTTCCCCGCGGGCAAGGACCGTTTATCGGGCGGACGATCGTGCATGGCGAACCATTATATCAGGGCACCGCTTTTTCGCTGGAATCCCCGCGCGCCGCGCCGGGAGCGCGCAGCGACCTTCGGGCCGCGTCTCGCTCGCCCGCGGCGATGTCGCTCATCGGCGCGCAAGACTCGTTATCGACGACATTTTCGTCGAGGATTTTCCGGGCGGAAGCGGGGTCGTGGCCTCGATATCGCGCGACCACCGCGTCCGTGAAATCGCGAATGCAGCCAAGGCGCGGTTCCGGGGGCGCGCGATCGAGCCACGCGCGAATCTCCGACAGATCCTCTCCGGCCTCGACAAGCGATCGGATCGCCGGCGGGAGATAAACCGCGATGGGCGCGGAGTCGACGTTCAGCGCGTAATCGACGAAATCCGGACCGAACCGCCCGAGAATCCACGGCCGCCCATTCGCCCACGATGTCACCTGGGCCAGCCAACGCTCGGAAGAGCCCGAAAATATCCGCGCGTAAGCCCGGCGCTCGTCGATCGGAAACGCGGCCACCTCGCGCACGCGCGCGGCAAACTCGTCGAGAAGCGGATCATCGGCGCCAAGCCGATTGTCGCCAAATGCCTTGTCGATCGCCTCGGCGACCTCGGCGACGTGAGCCTGCGCGCGGCCGATTGCGATATGCGCGGCGATCGACTCGTAGGCCATGCTCGTACGGCGATCCGCGGGAATCAGGTCGATCGCGGCTTGCGCGACGTCCGTGTGGCCTCCCGCGAGCGCGGCGATCGATACGTTGGCGACCGACTGCGTGAACAGCCCCGTGTCGCGCGCCGACTCACTCACCGCGCGCAAACGCGCCAGCGCCTCGTCCGGAAGGCCGAGCCGGATAAACGCCGGCGCGATGGAGGGTAGTAACGCCCGCCGCTGCGGGTCGTCGTCCGGCAGGCGCTGGTCGAGATAGATCAGAAGGCGATCGCTCATCGCCGGTCCGGCGTTCTGCCAGACCTCGAGAAGACGCGAGATCGGCACCGCCGCGGGCGAGGTGGACAAGCCCTTGGCGTAGCCCAACGCATACCCGAACGCCGACCAGGCGATCACCGCGGCAAGCGCCAGAAGAGCGCGGCGCGCCGGACGCGCGTTTTCGCCGGATGACGTCATAAAGAACCTCCCGCCGCGGGGACGGCGATTTTAACCGGAGTCAACAGGCGTCGATCGACAAGCAGATCGGCGAGCGCGGCCGCGAGACAATCGTGCCCGGCGATCGTCAGGTGCACATGGTCGATAAAAAGCGGCTCGCGATTCGGCGCGCACGCGCTCATTACCTCGCTCGCATCAAGAAACGGTAAGCCGTATTTGTGCGCGAATGACGCCATCAACGAGCCGTAAGGTTCGATCGAGCGGCCTTGCGTCGCCTCGGCGACGATCACGAGCCGCGCCCCATGCTCGCGGCAGGTCGCGAGAATTTCTCCCAGAATCACGGCGACTTCCGCCGGAGGAATCGCCCGGGCGCGCATCGGCGACAACCCCTTTACGGCGGGCAATGCCGTATCGCGGGCTCCGACGATCGCCGCGCGCATGGTCCGGTAAAGCGCGAGCCGCGACAGGCGCGCGCGCCATCGGTCGAACGCGGTCGTGCCCGGCGCGGGCGCCGCGACGGCGTCCCCCGGGTTTCCGGGCACGTATTCCTCCACGGCGCGCACGTCGCGCGGATCGGTGCCGATTTCCTGCGCCAATTCGAAGAGCTGCCGGTCGGTGTAGGCGCCGAACGAATAGTGGGCGTCGTTGTGCCCGGCGTAGAGAATCACGATGTCCGGCGAATAGCGCACCAGCTCATGACGCAAATTCAGCATCATGCGGAAGGTCGTTGTGCCCGGAACACCGGCATTGAGCACCCGCGCCTTTCGTTTCCGGTCGCGCGCGCGCAGGATCGTTTCGAGCCGCCCCGGCCAGACGTTTTTGTCCTCATCGATCTCGAACCCTTCGGTCGACGACGAACCGAGCGCGACGATGCGGACTTCGCCGGGCGGCTTTTTGTACGGCGGTTTTTTTCCGCGAATCCGGCCCATCTCCACGAACCAGGTTTCGTGCATTCCGTCGAGGAACCACGGTGGAAGGACCTTGCCGAGATATTTCCCCTGGCCGGCGACCACGCCCGGTACGACGCGAAACTCCGCGGTCTCCTTTTCGTCGCGAGTCGCGAGAGTGATCTCGACGGCGACGAGCGAAACCGCGATCACGCCGAGGATCACGGCATTCGGCGCGCGGAAAGCCTCGACCCGCCGGATCGTGAGAACGTGCATGGCGCCCGCCGCCGCCAGGAAGGCCGCGGCGGTCACCGCGCCCGGTGCGTCCTCGCGCCCGGCCAGAACAAGCTCCAGGAGCAATCGCGCGATAATCATCAGGACCGCGAAGACGGTTTCGACGGCCAGCGCAAGGCGCCACCGGAAACCCAACGACGCAAAGACAAGCGCGGCAAAGGCGAGCCACACGAACATCGGCGCTTCGGGAATGTCCGATTCGCGAAATACCTGCGAACCGACGAGATTCACGAAAACGGCCGCGGCGACCCATGCAATCCGGGCCGTGCGTGATCGTTCCGGAGAGGGAAACGGGCTCGCGATGGGCACGGCTTCGACGAATTTTCGCGTCGCGACAAGCAGGACCGTCATCGCCGCCGCAAGCTCAAAAGCTCCCGGTTGCGGAAAAAATACGGCGGCGAGCATCAACGGAGCGCAAAGCACGCCGATCCCGCGTGTGCGCGCGCCGCGCAAGCCGTCGAGAACAACGTGCGTCACTCCGAGCGCAGCCAGGATGGCCGCCGCGCCCGCCACGCGGGCTTTGGCGACATCGCGAGCGAAAATGGCGCCGGCGACGTCGAGTTCGAGCGGGGACAGCGAATGGCGCACGGCCGAAACACCCGCTTCAAACAGAAGCACAAACCCGGCCGCGGCGAGCGGATAGGCGCCCGCGCGCAACAAATTTTCGACTGTCGCCGCGCGCGTTCGCCGCAGGCGCCGCCGGATGGAACGAATCGCGGCGCCAAGGCGCGAAAGGGTAAAGAGCGACACCGTCATGGGCGCCTCATCCTAAAGGATCGGCCGCGCGGGGCAATGTGCAAGAAGGCCCGCCTTAACGTGTCGGGACCGGCGAGGCGCGACTCGCCGCGCTTATGCGCGCGGCGGCTGAGTTCGGTAAACCGCGCGCGACGAGAAAGTCCGCGACCGCGCGCGCGAGGCAAACGTTGCCCGCGTGCGTCAAATGGACCTCGTCCTGAAAAAGTTCGCCGGCGTCCGGCGCGCACGCCCCCATTGCGTCGGCCGCGCGGAAAAACGGAACGCCGTGGCGTTCGGCGAATGCCTCCATGAGCGTTGGATACGGTTCTATCGAAAGGTTGTGCGTCGCTTCGGCGACGATCACGAAATCCGCCGCATGTTTTTGGCAAGCCTTGAGCATTTGCAGAAGGATCGGGAATACCTCGTCTGGCGGCACCGCGCGCACCTGCATGGAATCGCGATTCTCCGTGGAAACCGCCAGTTCGCGCACATCGACGACCGCGGAGCGCATGGCGCGATAGAGCGCAAGCCGGGACAATCGGGCGCGTAGTCGCGTCGCGGCATCGACCGGTCGCCGCCCGGTGTTTTCCATCGAGATTCGCGGATCGATCTGCACGAGCATGCGCGGCTCGACGCCGACCTCCTGCGCCAGTTCGAACAGGTCACGGTCCGTATAAGGGCCGAACGCGATCGTCGCATCGTTATTGCCCGCGTAAAGAACGACGAGGTCGGGCGCAAAACGCACAAGCTCGTGCTTGAGATTGAGCATCATGCGAAACGTGGTGGATCCGGCGGCGCCCGCATTCAGGACATCGATGGCGCGCGTGGCGTAAGCCTTGCGCAGATGAGCCTCCAGGAGCGCGGGCCAGACACGGCGATAATCGTCGATCCCCCACCCTTCGGTCGAGGATGAGCCGAGCGCGATGACGCGCACGGTCCCGCCGGGCTTTTCGTAGGGCGGCGGTCCCGGACGGATGCGGCCAAGTTCGACGTACCAGGGGGTGGCCATCCCATCGAGAAAACCCGCGGGAATCACCTTGCCGAGGTAGCGCGTGCCGGGCAGGAAAGACACGCCGCCCTCCCGCATCGGCTCGGCGCTGCCCCCCGGGGCGACATGCGCCCACTCGACGCCGGCCAGGCTGATAACAATCATCGCGCCGATGGCGAGATTCGGCGCCCGGAACGCGTCATGGCGGCGAATCGCCATCACGTGAGCCATGCCGGCAAGCGCGAGAAACGTCGCCGGAGCGGTCGCCTCGGGCAATTCGGCGGCGCGCGGCATCAGGGCGTAAACGAT
>JAIOHV010000185.1 GCA_019912885.1 bacterium | reverse complement strand
GAACAAAAAGCTCGGCAAAAATCGCCCGATCTTCGTCAGCGCCGCGAGCGGGAAGGGGAAGTCGACGATCGCCTTTTTCGCGCGGATGCCTTTCCAGATTTCGTCCGCGCATTTTTCCGCGGAGATCATGAACGGGAGCTTAGGCGTTTTCGGGCCGTGGATCGGCGTATCCACGAAACCCGGATGCACGACGGTCACGGCGATGCCGCGGGGCTTGAGGTCCAGGCGAAAGCTCTCCAGAAACGTCGTGACAAACGCCTTGGTCGCGCAGTAGGTCGCGCTTTTGGGCAGGCCGCGATAGGCGGCGAGGCTCGAGATGCCGACCAGGTGCCTCACGCGGCGCTTGACCTGCGTCAATCATCGTTATTTTCTCGTTGACCACCGGTCACGAAGCACCCTACCTTCATGTCGTGAAACCCCTGCGTCGCATTCTGTTTTTCGCGTTCCTTGTTGTTTGCCTTGCCACATCGTTGACCTGCTCATGCGGCGACGACGATGACGACGCGGGCAACGACAACCACGACGACGACGATACCGACCCGGACGACGATTCGGGCGACGATGACGATGATAGTGACGATGGCACTTGGGAGGATATCAAATACGCCGGGTGGCTGATTTCAGAGACAGGCATCTCGTATGCAAGCTCGGGACAATGGGGCGCCGAGACGGCAATCGACATCGCGCCAGCGAAATTGACGTATCCGCCGCGCGAATACAGCAATACGATCTACCTCTTCGAACTGCGCGAGCCGGCCGCGGTCTACGCGCTTAAAAATACCGTCGCGAACGAACTATACGACAGCGGCGACGATTCGGCTCTCAAATCGATCGGATTTTTCTCGGTCGACGAGTTCTTTGCGAAAATCGAATTGCACCCGGACGAAAAAGGCGATGCCGGTTATGCGATCGTCAAGCGCACCACGGCGGGAGTTGAGGTCGTCAGTCTTGCGTTCGACGTCGCGGCTTTTTTTCAGGGTTTCGACGGCGAGTTATACGCTCACGACGGAACGACCATTTACGAGTATGACGGCGCGGCGTTCAATGAGGTTACGATATTCGACGACGGGGAATTCTCTTGGGTGTTTTCGCGTGGCGACGATTTCGCCGCCGTGCTAACAGACGGCCGGTTTGCGTGGCGCGAATTGGGCGCGTGGAATGCGTTAGCGGCTCCCGCCGAAGTCTTCTGGAGTTTCGCGAACGCCAACGGTGCAGTTGTTCTTCGTTCGCTGGAGAACTCTCGATATTATCGATTTGACGGCGATGGATTCCTGGAGATCACTGGTCTTGTCGATTTGGATTGCGGCGGGCGGGCCGGGATTCTGGACGATGATGCGTTCGTGATTTTCTGCGAGCAGGAGCCGTTATTTGTCGGGTGTAGCGGCGGCAGCCCTTCGACATTTTACGAGATCGTCATTGCCGTCGACGATACGAGGTCCTGCCGTACTAACCAATTCTCCACTTCCGGCGGCATACTCCACATCGATGGAACTTTGACGGGTTCGTACGTCTACCACTGACGGCGTGCGGCCTGCGTCACCCGCCGATCCTCAATCCTCAATCCTCGATCCTCAATCCTCATTTCTTCCCTCCGCCCACCATCCGATCGAACAAAAAGCTCGGCAAAAATCGCCCGATCTTCGTCAGCGCCGCGAGCGGGAAGGGGAAGTCGACGATCGCCTTTTTCGCGCGGATGCCTTTCCAGATTTCGTCCGCGCATTTTTCCGCGGAGATCA
>JAIOHV010000184.1 GCA_019912885.1 bacterium | reverse complement strand
GGGAAGCGTGGTCGTCGTGCTCCCGCCCGTTGTCGTTGTGGTGCCCGGAAGCGTGGTCGTCGTGCTCCCGCCCGTTGTCGTCGTGGTGCCCGGAAGCGTGGTCGTCGTCGTTGATCCGCCGGTTGTTGTCGTGGTGCCCGGAAGCGTGGTCGTCGTGCTGCCGCCGGTTGTCGTCGTCGTACCGGAGGTTGAGGTTGTGGTGCCGCCACCCGTGGTCGTGGTCGTGCCGGGAATCGTTGTCGTGGTGGTCGTCGAGCCGTCCGTATCGTCGTCACCGGTGTCGTCGTCACCCGTGTCGTCGTCGAATTCGGTGTCGTCGTCGGCGTCGTCGTCGGAATCCGCGTCGTCGTCCGTATCCGGATCAGGCGCGTCGTCGTCGTCGTCGCCGCCGTCATTGCGGCCCGGTTCGTCCGACGAGCCTTCCTCGCCGCCGCCGCCGCACGACGAGCCAAGGGCCACAAACGCCGCCACGAGCAAAGCGACAATCGCCAGCGCACGGTTTTTCCGGAACATTTCCCCCAACCCTCACATAAAGATGCAAAGCACCGATTTTTTGGGCGACGGGATCATATCATTGCCGCAATTTGGCCACAATGTCGCCGGCCGTCTTGTGCGAGCGCTTTTTTCCCCTCGTCCTCCGGCCCGGCCCCGACTGGCGGCGCGCGGGATCTGTCGCGCTTCATCGATTTTTCTGGTCATTTGAACGATGAAAAACATACAATATCGTCAAATTCGTGACCCGCGCTGGAGTCTGGAATGCGAATCGTACAACGGCGGCATCTACCGATCCTGTCGATCATCGCGGCGCTGACGCTTCTCCCGATGTTGACGGGTTGTTCATGCGCCGAAAACGAACCGATGCGCTCCGTGTCCGACAACGATGATGTGGTTCCGCGGACGTTCAATGACGACGAGGAACCGTCCGAAGATGAAGATAATGGTGAAATCTACGATGACGACGAACCCTCGGACGCGGAGGTTCTCTGGTTCGACGACGCCCCGCTGAGCGCCGATCTGTTGACCTTCGACCTCGTCGCGGGCGGCGCGATCGGTTATTGGGGCACGTCGGCCGTTGTCGACTCCGAAGATCGCCTGGTCGTCGCCGCGATTCACGGCCGCACGCTCTATCTGTTCTATCCCGACGACGAGCGCCCTTACGAACGCGTGGTGGGCATGGCCGAATATCCCCATCTGGCGATTGGATATCTCGACGACGCTCCGCGCCTGGTCTACCACGATCCGCTCCGCCGTCAGGCCGGATTTGCGGTTCGGAAAGACGGGGTCTGGTCGATTTCAACCATTTCCGGCGCGGATCGTTGCTCCGCGATCGTTCAGACCAACCGAACGCACGCCGCCTGCACCGCGGGCGATGAGGTGCGCGTCTATACGCTCGAAAACGTCGAATGGACTTACGAGGTCATCGAGTCCTACGCCGGCGATCTGTGGCCCGCTCCCGCGTTGACCTTCGATTCGGTCGGCGCCCTCCATCTCGCGTATATGTACGGCGCCGACGAACTTTACACGTTGCGTTACGCGACGAATTTCCTCGGCGAATGGAACGTGGAGACGGTCGATACGCGCGAAAAACTTTCCGCCGTCGCCATCGCCATAAACTCGCACGACCAACCCGGCGTCGCGTATCTCGGCGAAAACGGTGGCGAGAGTATTCTGAGTTCCCAGGTTCACTTCGCGCGACGCGACGGTCGCGGCATTTGGGCGCGATACACGATCCAGGACGCCGATCACGCTCCGTTCATTTCGATGGCGTTTCTGTCGGAGGATCGCGCGTCCATCGTGTATTCGAACTATTACAGCGATCTTGAAATGATCTGGCAAACGGATGACGGCGAGGGCGACCCCTTCTTCCGTCCGTGGGACGCTAGCAGAATTCATCCGGCTCTCGGCACAGTCTGGCCAAACGTCGTCGTGGACAGCGAAAAACAAGCTCGCGTCGTTTATTCGTCCTATGAGCAATTATGGCAAAGTGACGTCGCGCACTGGGGCTTTGGTGAAGCCACACTCATCCAGCCGTCGCCGACAACGGCGCTCGAAAGCGGCATCGCCGTCACTCCTTCGGGCGATCCGCGAGTCGCGTTCGAGGGATTTCTCCAGGCGACGCCCGCGTGGTCGGCCGAATACATCCGCATATATTCGGCGTCGGAAAACGCGGAGGAGCTGTCCGGTTGGGAGCGAGACGTCGTCGTGGAAAGTCCGTGCGGAATCGTGGACCCGGATCTGGCCATCGGACCAGACGGCGCCGAACATATCAGTTTCGGAGAATGCGTTGCCGCAGGCGAAATCAAGCTGGCTTACGCCACCGACCGCACCGGCGATTGGGTCGTACACCGGGACGAGGAACGTGGAGATCAAACCGCCATTGCGGTCGGACCGGGCGGAACGCCTCATATTGCTTACGCGCGCGGCCGCGAATACCAACGTATTGATCTGAGATACGCCGCCGGAAGCGCCCGCGGCGGCCTCGATTTGTTCCCCGTGTTTTTGGATGCGGCGCCGTTGGGTCCCGGCGCCATCGACGTCGATCAAAGCGGAAATCCGCATATCTGTCATGAATCGTACCCCTATGGCGTATTGTCACACGCCTGGTTGCAACGCGGACACTGGCAATCCGAAACCGTGGCGGACACCTATTCCTGGTGGTGCACCCTACGCATCGACGCGAACGATCACGTTCACGTGCTCTACGAGAACGACGTCCAGAAACTGGTTTACGCGAACGACGCAAGCGGAACATGGGTCAGCGAGCCGGTCAGTGATCTACGCGAATGGGGCGACTTCGTTCTCGACGATCGAGGCATGGCGCACATCGCGGCGTTTCACTGGCCGACGCGGGAGATCAACTACGTGACGAACGCCTCGGGATCATGGACGCGGCGCCTCATCGATCGCGGAGACGGGCTTTCGGGATATATCTCGCTTGCGATCGCGCCGGACGGGATGCTGCACGCCTCGTGGGCCGGGTACGGAGGCATATGGCACACGGCATGGCCGGCCGACCGGATCGTGCCGCCGGAAATGGTCACGGAATGAGCGAAATCAAGATCCGAAAAGCGACCGACGACGACCTCGAGCGCCTGGGCGTTTCCGATTGGGCGACTTGGACCTGCAAACCCAGCACGTTCGATTGGGAATACCGCGACAAGGAAACCTGCTACGTGTTGGAGGGCGAGGTCCGCGTGAAGACCGGCGCCGGGGAGGTCTCGTTCGGCGCGGGCGATATCGTCACGTTCACGAAAGGTTTGCGCTGCGTGTGGACCGTCATCAAGCCGGTGCGGAAGGTCTACAGGTTCAACGTGCCGGGGGAGTAAGGCCACCGGCGAGCGGCTTCCGGCTCGAATTCGCTCCATCCCAAGACGGGTTACTTGCGATGACCTTCCAGCCTTCCAGTCTTCCAGTCTTCCAGTCTTTCAGTCTTTCAGCCTACCTGTAGTTGTTCCGAATCTCCTCCGCGCGACGTACCACCTCCTCGCCGACATCCTCCGGCAGGTGCGCGAGCGTCTCGCTGACCTGCTCCGGACTACGGAATCCGACGATGGCGCTTGTCACCTCCGGGCGACGCAGCACCCACGCGACGGCGATGGCCTGCACCGTCACGCCGGTCTCGCGCGCGAGCGCGCGCAGTTCGTCCACCATCGTCAGGTTCTGTTCGAGCCTTTCACCGTAGTTGACGTTTTTCGTGCGCCGCCAGTCTGTCGGGTCCAGACTCTCCACCTTCTCGCGCGAAAAACTTTCGGTCAGTACGCCGCACGCGAGCGGCGAATACGCCACGACGCCCATGCCGTTCTCACCGCAATACGGCAATATCTCGTCCTGCACGCCGGGGGCGAGCATGCTGTAGGGCGGTTGCAGGCTCGCGATTTTGCCGATCCGCGCGACGCGGCTCATCTGCGCGACGTTGAAGTTCGACACACCCCCGAAACGCACCTTTCCCTCCTTCACCAGGTCGCACACGGCGCGCCATCCCTCCTCGATGTCCTCGTCCGGGTCCGGCCAATGAATCTGGTAGAGGTCGATGCGCTCGAATCCCAGGCGCGAAAGGCTCGCCTCGCATTCGCGTTTCACCGAGTCGTATTTCATGCCGCCACGAACCTTGCGATTCTCATCCCACTGCAGCGCGCATTTGGTCGCCACGAAGGGGTTGTCGCCGCGCTCGCGCACCGCGCGGCCGACGATCGTTTCCGAATGCCCGAGGCCGTACACCGCGGCCGTGTCGATCCAGTTGATTCCCGAATCCAGCGCCTTGTGGATCGCCGCGATCGATGCCGCGTCGTCCTGCTCGCCCCACGTGAACTCCCAGTTACCGCCGCCGATCGCCCAGGCGCCAAATCCGATTTCCGTCAATTCGATGCCCGAATCGCCAAGCTTGCGCGTGCGCATGTCGTCTCCTTAAAGAATCCGGGGTTGAAGGCGCAACAGGCCCGCGAGTATAAACGACTCTTGGCGCGGCGGTGTGCCGCGCGTCACGGAGGGATCGCATGAAACTGCGCGCCGAATACAACTCGATCCGGCTGCGTTTGTCGCCGAAAGAGGCCGAGGTGCTTGCGGCCGGCATTCGCGTGGACGGCATGGTCTGCTTCGGCCCGCGCGAGGCGGATCGCCTGACCTTCACCGCGGACCGCGGCGGCGACGCGCCGCTGGCGATCGATTACGTGCCGGGCAAGGTGCACGTTTTCGTCTCCGCCGCCGAATGCGAACGCCTCGCGAATAAGGACGGCGCGTCCGTATCCGTCGACCACGACGCCGGGGAAGGCACCACGCTTCGCGTTATCCTCGAGCGGGACCTGCACGGCTGATGGCAAAATATCCCCGCATCTATTCCTGGAACGTGAACGGCATGCGGGCGTGCGTCTCGAAGGGCTTTTGCGAGTGGATGGAACGCACCCGAGGCGACATCGTCGCGATGCAAGAGGTGCGCGCCGGCGCCGACAGAATTCCCGAAGCGGTCCTTTCTTTCGACGGCTATCGCACGCACTTCTACCCGGCCCAGCGCGCGGGCTATAGCGGCGTCGGGCTGATGTCGCGCCGCGCGCCGGACGAGATCGTCACCTCGATCGGCGAGACGCGGTTCGACGCCGAAGGCCGCGTGCAGATGGCGCGTTTCGGCAAGCTGCTTATCGTCAACGTGTACGTCCCGAACGGCAACGGCAAGGACCGCGATCTTTCGCGCATTCCGTACAAGCTCGATTTTTCGCGCAGGCTGTTCGATGTGCTTGAACCCGAGCGGCGCGCTGGCGGTCGAATCCTCGTCATGGGCGATTTCAACACGGCGCACGAGGAGATCGACATCGCGCGCCCAAAGGACAACGTGAAAAACAGCGGCTTTCGCCCGGAGGAGCGCGCGGAGTTTGGCCGCTGGCTCGAAGGCGGCTGGATCGACACGTTCCGCGCGTTCGAGAAAAACGGCGGGCACTACACGTGGTGGAGCCAACGATTCGGCGTGCGCGAGAAGAATATCGGCTGGCGCATCGACTACATCCTCGCGTCGCCCGCCGCGATGGAGTTCGTAAAACGCGCCGAAATTCATGCACACGACAAGGGTTCGGACCACTGCCCGATCAGCGTGGCCGTCGTACCGGGAATCTTCAAGTAGGCTGGAAGGCTGGGAGACGGGAAGGCTGAAAGGTCGTCGCAATTCCGGGATGTGCGCGTGCCCGACTCAATCCTCAATCCTCGATCCTCGATCCTCTCCTTTTCTATCCGCGAAATCCGCGTAATCTGCGGACGAAACCCGCGATTCGTTCGGAGGCTCCATGCGTTACGCCGTTTTGACCATCAGCGACAAAGGCTCCATCGGCGAGCGGGAGGACACTTCCGGTCCCGCGCTGCGCGAGATCATGAACGCCTCCGGCTGGACGTGCGCGTACCACGGCATCATCCCGGACGACATCTCGCGCATCGAGTCCGAATTGCGGCGCCTGGCCGACAACGAAGATGTCGGACTCATCCTCACCACGGGGGGTACAGGCCTGGCCCCGCGCGACGTGACGCCCGAGGCGACGATGGCCGTGGCCGATCGCGAAGCCCCCGGATTTGCCGAGGCGATGCGCATGACGACGTTCGCGAAGGTGCCCGCGGCGATCCTCTCGCGTGGTGTGTCCGCCGTGCGCGGCCGGACGCTCATCGTCAACCTGCCGGGCAGCAAAAAGGGCGCGACCGAATGCCTGGAGGTGATCGAAACGGTGCTCCCGCACGCCGTTCGCCACCTGCGCGGGGAAACCGATCGGCACGACAACGCACCGGCGTGCGTGGACAAATGACAATGTCGAATGGGAAATTTGGAATGGGGAATGGAACACACCGGCGTCTTCACGCGGAGACGCGAATGCGCCGACGACGAAACGGGCCGCGGATTTCGCGCCATGAGCAACGGCGAACCCACGCAAACGCATTGGGACTCAATCCTCTATCCTCTATACTCCATCCTCTTTTGCGATTTGCGATTCCACTATTTTCTATTTCCTGTTTCCTGTTTCCTGTTTCGCTAGCATCCGCAAGCGAAACCCCCTGGGTCCAGTCCGACACCATCGCCGTCAGTCCGCGCCCCTTGGTGACGATCGACGTCGCGGGCGACGTGGAAGTGGTCGCGGGCGACGCGGCCGAGGTGCGCGTGCGTTCGCTGGCGCGTAAGCGCGGCGAGACGAAGGGCGGCAAGCCGGCCGCATCCTTGTCGCCAACAGCGGAGGGCGCGAAGATTTCCGTGCGCGATCTTTCCACGTCGAAGTGGGACGTGCGCGTGGAGATTCGCGTGCCAAAGGACGCGACCCTCGAGTTGCGCATCGACTCCGGCCGCCTGTCCGCGCGCGGCCTTACGGGCGACGTGCGCGGCGAGATCGACGGCGGCGCGCTTGCCCTGGCGCAGCACGAGGGCGGCGTGGACATCCGTCTCGATGAGGGCGCCGTCGCGCTCGAGGATTATCGCGGCGAACAAAAGCCGGTGAAGATCGTCGGCGACGAGGGACGCGTCACGGTTTCGCTTGCGGGCGTCACCGCGGGGATGGGGCTGATCAAGCTCGACAAGGGCGACGTTTCGCTATCCCTCGAACGCAAGACGAAAATCGCGATTTCGGCCGCCGTCACCACGAAGGGTGCGGTTTCGACCGATCAACCGATATCGCGCCCGGACCCGACGGCGGCCGTCTTCACGGCGAACAAGGGCCGCTACCTCTGGGATCTCAAGGTCGAGGAAGGCCGCATCGACCTGAAGCTGCCGAAGCCGTAAAAAAAAGGCTGAAAGACGGGGAGTCTGAAAGGCTGGAAGGTCATCGCAAGGAGCCGCGGATTTATGCGACGACCTTTCGGACTTTCAGCCTTTCAGCCTTCCGGTCTATTCCTGCGATGTTCAGAAACGGAGAGAGAGGGATTCGAACCCTCGGTACGGCTCAACACCGCACACACGATTTCCAGTCGTGCACCTTCGGCCGCTCGGTCATCTCTCCAAACACGTTTATCCCTGGGAACGCCGAACCCCAGTTCGGCATTCGTTTCTCCTGGGAGCGCCGAACCCCAGTTCGGCAAATAAAAAATCGGAGAGAGAGGGATTCGAACCCCCGGTACGGTAAACCGTACAACGGCTTTCGAGGCCGCCGCAATCGACCACTCTGCCATCTCTCCGTGGTCTTCGGCTCGCGGGCGCGCGCGCCGCGTGCGCCGTTCGATTTTCAAGTCAGGGCGTTGCCACCCGCTCCCTTACGGTCGCGGCTCCGACGTCCTGTCGCGTTTCGCGCGAAAAAATTCCGTCAACAACTCGCCGCACTCCTCGGCCAGCACGCCGCCCGTTACCTCCGGGCGATGGTTCAGCCGCGGATCGGCCAGAATATCATACAAGCTCGTCACCGCACCCGCCTTCGCGTCCGTCGCGCCGTACACCACGCGGTCGATCCGTGAGAGCACGATCGCCCCGGCGCACATCACGCACGGCTCGAGCGTGACATACAGCGTGAGCCCCGACAGCCGCCACGCGCCGGTCGCCCTCGCCGCCTCGCGGATAGCCAAAAGTTCGGCGTGCGCCAGCGGATCGCGATCCGTTTCGCGCCGGTTATGCGCCGTCGCGATAACCTCGTCGCCGGCCGCGATGACGCACCCGATCGGCACCTCGTCAAGCGCAAGCGACGCCTTCGCGGCCTCGATCGCCGCGCGCATCATGCGCGTATCGCGCGCCGCGGTATCGTCGGCCATCATCGCGCGGGGATTTCTAGCAACGGGCATCCGATGGGTCAAGGAGGAATGTGGAATTGCGAATTGCGAATGGGGAATGCCGTCGCAAGAGGCGGTATGCGATTTCGTTCGCAATTCGGTCAAACGATTGCGGCAAACAGATCATATTCGGTCGAGTCCTCGACCTTCGCCGGGACAATATCGCCAAGGCGGATGTCCGTACCCTCCGGCGCGTGGAGATACGTCACGCCGTCGATCTCCGGCGCCTGGGCGATGGTGCGCCCGACGTGCGTGTAGCGGTCGTCGCCCGTCGCGGCGAGCTCTTCCTCGACAATCACCGGCAGCGTTAAGCCGCGCCGCGACGCGAGGATTTCGCGCGAGATGCCCTGCTGCAGCGTCATCAGCCGGTCCATGCGCTCGTTCGCGATTTCCTCGTCCACCTGCCCGTCGAAGCGATACGCCGGCGTATTCTCCTCGCGGCTGTACGGAAACACGCCCAGGTTGTCGAAGCGCTGCTCCCGCACGAAATCCATCAGTTCCTCGAAATCCGCTTCGGTTTCGCGCGGCGAGCCGACGATGAACGTCGTGCGGATCGCGATATCCGGCATCGCGACGCGCAGCTTCGCCAGCAGACGCTCGTGCCCCGCGCGGTCGAGGTGCCGGTTCATCGTCGCCAGCATCGGATCGCTGATGTGCTGAAACGGGATGTCGATGTACGGCACGACCGCCGGAATCTCCGCCATCGCCTCGATCATCGCGTCGTCCAGATGCGCGGGATGCGCGTAGAGCAGGCGAATCCAGCGGATGCCGTCCACGGCCGCAAGGCGCCGCAACAGCTCCGGCAGCCGCTTTTCGCCGTAGATATCAAGCCCGTAGGAGGTCAGATCCTGCGCGACGAGCGACAACTCCACGGAACCGTTTTCGGCCAGATAGTCCGCCTCGGCGACCAGGTCGTCGATCGACACGGAACGGTGCGCGCCGCGGATGCGCGGGATGACGCAGAACGTACAGCCATTGTCGCACCCGTCGGAAATCTTGAGGTACGAGCGCCAAGGCGGACCCGCGATGAGGCGCTCTCCGGCGACCGGCTCGTTGAGCGCGCGCGAACTGAACTCCCAGCGCCGCGTGCGGTCCGTGAACCACGTGCGGACCATTTGCGGCAGCCCGGTCATCTCGCGCACGCCGACGATCAGGTCGAGCTCGTCCATCTCGCCGACGAGCTCCTCGCGGTAGCGATCCGGCAGGCAGCCCGCCGCGACGACCATGCGCGTCTCGCCGCGCTTTTTCGCTTCGATCTCCTCGAGCAGCGTGTCGACGGACTGCTGCGCCGACGGGCCGATGAAGCCGCAAGTCGTCACCACGACCGCGTCCGCGGGACCGTCGGACACGAGCCGCCACCCTTCGCGGGCGAAATTGCCGGCGACGCGTTCCGTATCCACAAGGTTTTTCGCGCACCCGAGCGCCACGATGCGCACGCTCCCGCGCGCCCCCGGCGCGGCCGGGTTGCCGTTGTCGGCGATATCCATAGCCATGATGGTTCCCGCGCGGGCGTGGAAATCGCCCGCGAAAAAAGGCCGTGAATTATCGGAAATGCCGCCGGCGTATGCAAGGCCGGGTTTGTTTTATGCGGTACACGGAAAACACGATGAAAACACGGAGGACACGGCGGATGCCGAATATTCGCGGCCGTGCCTACGCGTCCATTCGGCCCATCCTGTCCATTTTGTCCATTGAAACCGGATCAGGAACGGGAATAGGTCCGCGGGCGGCTAATCTTTGTAAAACACGAAATAAATGATCGCGATCGAGGACGCCAGGAAACCGAACGTAAAAACGACGATCGGTACCAGTTCGTTGAACTCGAAGTCGCCGAGCGTGCTGATCGATTCGGTGTGCGTGCCCCAACTGTAGTGGTAGCTCAGCGCGTATCCCCAAAAAGCCAGGGCCAGCGTGATGACCTTCGACGAACGCACCCACATCCCGAACGCGACCATCAGCGCCGTCGCGGCAAGGACGAAGGGATTGGTCATGATCGCCAGGACGTTTTTCGCCGCCCACGCCGCCTCGAGCCCCGCGAGGTTCCTGGCGAAAAAGCCCGTGTCCGTCGCCTCGGCGGCGCGCACGACGAGCGACAGGAAGATGGTGTCGATTGTCATCAAGGTTACGTTCTCTTTAGCCGATCGAAACGGGTTTGAAAACGCCACAGTATCGGCATGCAGGCGTACCTTACCTTCGATTCACTTTTTTCGCACGAAAGCCGCGAAAAGTGATAGGGTTTGGCGCCTTTCAACTTGAACCTGGACGGTCGACCGGAGACTCTTCCCGGCCGACCGCCCCCCGAATGGGAGATTTCCATGCTGGAGCATCGGTTCTTTCTGGTCTTCCTTCTGGCTTTCGCCGTTGCCCTGGCCGGCGGTTGCGGGTGCGGCGATGACGATGACGATGACGATGACGATGACGACGACGCGGGCGATGACGATGACGACGACGATGCCGGCGACGACGACGACGCGGACGATGACGACGCGGACGACGACGACGCGGACGACGATGACGCGGATGACGACGACGCGGATGACGACGACGCGGACGACGATGTGGCCGACGACTGGTTCCCGCCGCCGGACGGATGGTCCGCTGTCTATGAGGTCTTCGAGTACCTCGGCAACACCTATGATTTTACCGCCACGGTGATCGGTGAGGAGATGATCGAAACCGAGCCGTTCACGCGCATCGATATGGGCAACTTTGGCGGGGCGGACAAGGTCGGCCTTCGCGGCTGGTTCGATTTTTCGACGCCATTCCAGATCGGCTTCCGCCGAGGCGAGGTCTACTGGACGAATCAGGTAAAAGGCGGCGGAGGAGACACGGAACCCGACGGCGAATTCGACATGACCGATCCGCCGTATATCCTCGGAAGCGCCACGCTGAACGATCCGCAGGTGGACGAGGGATCCGGCACCTGGACGATCTTTGGCGACACGACGGCCTACACGATGGAGTTGACGACGACGACGCTCGATCTGGACGCCAGCGTTGACGTGCCTTTCGGCACCGTGGACGGGTGCGTCAAATTGCAGGTGGACAGTTTCGAAACGTTCGACGCCTACCCGGACTCGAACATCACGGCGATTTTCTACATTCACCCCCAGTATGGATTCGTGAAGATGGAAAGCGCCAGCTCGTTCGCGTTCGCGGGTTTCGCGCCGCAGCTCAAGGAAATCCTGACGCGCTGACAGCAACGCCTGAAAAGAAAAGACGGGGCTCCGGCGACGGGGCTCCGTTTTTTTTCGTGCGGCCCCAGGACAAGCCCCGGCCCCTTGCGAGCGCACCGGCCGGCGTGTATATAAACCCGTCCGTTTTTCCACGCGCGCGCACCGGGGCTCATGCTTTTCGACTCGTTCATCGGGATGTTCTCCCAGGACATGGCCATCGACCTGGGAACGGCCAACACGCTCGTCTTTCTGAAAGGGCGCGGCATCGCCTTTTCCGAGCCGTCCGTCGTCGCCGTGACGAAGGATTACCGCGGGATGAAGCGCGTCCTTTCGGTCGGGAAAGAAGCGAAAATGATGGTCGGACGCACGCCCGGCCACATCGTCGCCATCCGCCCCATGCGCGAGGGCGTCATCGCGGATTTCGAGGTGACGCGCGAGATGCTGCGCTACTTCATCCGCAAGGCGCACAACCGCAAGACCCTCGTCCGCCCGCGCATCATCATCTCCGTGCCCTACGGCATCACCGAGGTCGAAAAGCGCGCGGTGAAGGAATCGGCGATGAGCGCCGGCGCCCGCGAGGTTTATCTCGTCGAGGAGCCGATGGCCGCGGCGATCGGCGCGGGCCTGCCGATCACCGAACCCTCCGGCAACATGATCGTCGATATCGGCGGCGGCACGACGGAGGTCGCGGTCATTTCGCTGGCCGGCATCGTGCTTAGCCAGTCGGTGCGCGTGGCCGGCGACAAGATGGACGAGGCGATCATCCAGTACCTGAAAAGGAAGTATAATCTCTTCATCGGCGAAGGCACGGCCGAGCGCATCAAGCTGACGATCGGCACGGCGTATCACACCGACGAACTGATGACGATGGAGGTCAAGGGGCGCGACATGGTCGCGGGCGTCCCGCGGACGATCGAGATCAACTCCGACGAGATCCGCGACTCGATGATCGAGCCGATCAACGCCATCGTGCAGGCCGTGCGGCAGGCGCTCGAGCGCACGCCGCCCGAGCTCGCTAGCGACATCGTCGACAAGGGCATCGTGCTCGCCGGCGGCGGCGCGCTTTTGCGTCATGTGGACGTGTTGCTGCGCGAGGAGACGGGGCTGCCCATCACGATCTGCGACGATCCGCTGTCGGCCGTCGTGCTCGGCGCCGGCAAGATGCTCGAGGAAATCGACCTGCTGCGGCAGGTCGCGCTACAGACTTAGGGCGCGCGACGCCTTGGGCGTCGCGCCCGGGCGATTCGCCCGAAACGGACGCGATGCGGGGTTTTCTTTCCCAACACCGGGCCTTTCTGCTGGCCGTTCTGCTGGTGCTGCTTGGCTTGCACCTGGCCACGTCCTCGCTCGACAAGGGCGAGGACACCGGCCAGATTGGCCGCATCATCCTTGACGTCTACACCCCCGTGCACGCCGCGATCGCCTGGCCGATCGAGCGCGTTGCCGATTATCTCGAGGAATACGTCTTCATCTTCGGCGCGGGCCGCGAAAACAAGCTCCTGCGCGACCGCGTCGAGGAGCTGACGCTCGAGGTCGCCCGGCTGCGCGAGGCCGAGCGCGAGAACGACCGCCTGCGCACCCTCGTCGCGTTCCGCGAGGAGCGGGCGAAGGAGGCGATCGTCGCCAAGGTCATCGCCCGCAACGTTTCGCAAGAATTTCGCACCGCGATCGTCAACAAGGGCCGCAACGACGGCGTCGAACGCAACATGATCGCCTACACGCCGAACGGCCTTGTCGGCCACGTCACCGAGGCGACGGCGCGCGCCGCGAAGATCCTGCTGATCGTTGACGGAACGTCCGTCGTGGACGCGGTGGCGCAATCGACCCGCGCGTCGGGCCTCGTGCGCGGCCGGGGCGCCGCGACGTGCGTCATGGAATTCGTGCAACGGACGGACTCGGTCGAAATCGGCGATTCGGTCGTCAGCTCCGGCGTCGGCGGCGTTTTCCCGTCCGGCTTTGTCATCGGCGCCGTGACGTCGATCGACAACGAATCCAACGACATGTTCCAGAACGTCGAGATCACGCCCGCGGTCAATTTCGCGGACATCGAGGAAATCCTCATCGCGCCCGGCATACCCGCCCCGCCGCCGGAACTCGCGGAGACCGTGCGATGAGCGGTTGTTCTGTCGCGCGAACCGCAGGCGGCCTCTGATGCAGGCGCTTCTCTTCCTCGTCGCCGGCGTCGTGCTTCTCGTGCTGGAAAACCTCTGGCGCGTGCGCTGGCCGATCGCCGAAACGGCGCCCGCGCTGGCCGCGCTCGCCGTGACGTTTATCGCCATCTCCGGCCGCGCGGGCCGGGCGCTGGTGTTCGCGTTTTTGTTCGGGCTTGCGCTTGACGCGCTTGGCGGCATCATGCCGGGCATGCACGCGGTGATTCTCGTCGTCATGGCCTATGCGATTTCCGAAGGCGGAAAGTATTTCTACCTGCGCAGCATTCCCTATCAGACGATCGCCATCGTGCTGATGTCCGCCGCGCTCGTGTTCGGCCGGCGCGCGTTCGTGCTGCTTTTCGAGTGGGGCGAGGCGCCCGGCGGTCTTTTCGCCGCGTTCCTGACGATGACGGCGCTGAATCTCGCGGCGGGGCTTCCGCTTTTCCACCTGCTCGCCGGCCTGGACGAGCGGACAAGCCGCGACCGGCACGAACCCGCGCTGACGCTGCAACCCTGGTAACGCGCATGTGGGAAGCGACCGATTTCGCGGACAGCCCAAGCCGGCCGATGACCGGGTTTCTCATCGCGATCATCATCGGGTTTGTCGTGCTGCTTTCGCGCCTATGGTACCTGCAGGTGATCCAGGGCGACGCGCTCGAGGCGAAATCCGTCCGCCAGCAGATCCGCGAGATCCGCATCCCCGCCGCGCGCGGCATCATCTACGACCGGCGCCACCGCATCCTCGCCGAAAACCGGCCGAGCTATAATGTTTTCTATCACCCCGAAATGCTGCCCGCGGACGAGCGCGTGCCGTTTTTGCAGGCGATGTGCGAGGAGCTCGGCGTCGATTTCGAGGTCGCGCGACGACGCCTTGAGACCGGCCACAACCGCCAGCCGATCAAGATCAAGGCCGACATCGACCGCGCGGAGGTCGCCCGCATCAAGACGCAGGCGATGGCCTACGGGCCGAAGTATCCTCTCGATATCGAGGTCGAGACGACGCGCGTCTATCCGCCGGATGTCGTCGCCGGCCACGTGCTTGGCTACACGGACGAGATCGATCAGGACCGCCTGGACCTGCCGCGCTACGCCGACTATCGCCCCGGCGACCTTGTCGGCAAGACGGGCGTGGAGGAAGGCTACGAGGAATACCTGGCCGGCGTGTACGGCCGGCACCGCGTGGAGGTGAACGCGCGCGGTGCCGCGATCCGCGAACTGGAGGTCGAAAAGGGCCTGCCCGGGCGCGATCTCGTGCTGAACATCGACGCCGACCTCATGAAGGCCGCGGCCGAGGCGATGGAAGGCCGCGCCGGCGCGATCGTTGCGATCGATCCGCGAAACGGCGCGGTGCGCGCCGCGCTCTCCACACCGGGATTCGCGCCGGATCTGTTCTCGAGCCCCATCTCGCGCGAGACGTGGCAGGGGTTGCTCAATGATCCGAAAAAACCGCTCGCCAACAAGTTCCTGCGCGGCATGTACCCGCCCGGCTCGACCTTCAAGGTCGTCACCGCGCTCGCGGCGCTCGAAAACGGCGTCATGACGCCCTGGGACGTTGCCTACTGTCAGGGGTGGTGGAAGTTCGGCGGGAGACGATTCCGGTGCCACAACGAAAAAGGCCACGGCTTCGTCAATCTGCAATACGGCATCGTCCACTCCTGCGACGTGTATTTTTATCGCATGGCGTATCAGGTCGGCATCGACACCATCGCGGAGATGGCCAATCGCCTGGGCCTCGGCGTGCCCGTGGGCATCGACATCGTCGGCGAAAAGACCGGCCTCGTCCCGACGCGCGCGTGGAAAAAGCGCGTGCACAATGTCGAATGGTATCCCGGCGACACGCTGTCCGCGGGCATCGGCCAGGGCTCCGTGCTCACGACGCCGCTGCAAATGGCCGTCGCCTACGCCGCGATCGCCAACGGCGGCACCGTCTTTGCTCCGCGCGTCGTGAACTACGTCGAGGATCCCTACGGCGAGCCGCTCCAGATGCAGGATCCCGTCGTCATGCGCCAGCTCAACTTCAAGGAACGCAATATCCGCGCGGTGCAGGACGCGCTCGCGGGCGTCGTCAACGACTGGGGCGGCACGGGCAAACGCGCGAAAATGAAAAAGGTGCGCGTCGCCGGAAAGACCGGCACCGCGCAGGTCCGCAACATGAAAGCGCGCACGCACTGGAGCCTTCTGCCTTACGAGGCGCGCGACCACGCGTGGTTCGTGGGTTACGCGCCGGCGGAAGACCCGGAGCTTGTGGTGTCGGTCATCGCCGAGCACAGCGGCCACGGCGGCGTGTACGCGGCGCCTGTCGTCAAGGCGGTGCTCGAGCGCTATTTCGAAACGCGCGACATGCCCGACGCGCGCGACGTGGACGAACCCGCGACGACCGTCGCCGCGGCGCATTGATGGGGCTTCTCGCCGCCAAGCCGCGCTCGCCGTATCGCCTCGCGGGCCAGGCTTACAGCGCGCGCGTCGGACGGGGCGTGCGCGGGCGATTCGATTTCGCCATCGCCGCGGTCGTCGCCATCCTCGTCGGCATGGGATTGATGACGCTCTACTCCGCGGTCATGGGCCTTCCCGGCAAGGAGGCTCTCTTCGCGACGCAACTTCGCTGGGTCGCCGTCTGCGCCGCGATGATGTTCTTCGTGTACCTCATCGACTACCACGTCTATTCCGCGGCGGCGTATTCGATCTTCGCGGTCAATGCGCTTCTTCTGGCCCTGACGCTCCTTGTCGGGCAGGAGGTGAAAGGCGCGTCGCGCTGGCTCGGAATCGGCTCGTTCACGTTCCAGCCGTCGGAGCTATCGAAGATCACCCTCGTGCTGGCGCTCGCGCACTACTTCGCGAACACGCCGCGCGTGTCGGGCTATCGCCTTGTCGATCTGCTTCCGCCGCTTGGCATCACGCTCGTCCCGACGGTCCTCATCCTGCTTGAGCCCGATCTCGGCACGGCCGTCTTGCATCTGGCGATCTTCGCCGCGATCTGCCTGTTTGTCGGCGTGCGCAAAAAATCGCTCGTCGGCGCGTTCGTGTCCGGCGTGCTCGCCCTGCCCGTCCTGTGGTTTTTCGTGTTCCACGACTACCAGCGCGCGCGCATCCTGACGCTGTTCAACCCCGAGGCCGATCCGCTCGGCACGGGCTACCACATCCGCCAGTCGCTCATCGCCGTCGGCAGCGGCAAGATGTTCGGCAAGGGGTTCCTCGATGGCTCGCAAACCAAGCTGCAATTCCTCCCCGAAACGCACACCGATTTCATCTTCTCCGTTGTCGCGGAGGAATGGGGTTTCCTCGGCTGCCTCATTGTACTCGCCCTGTTTTTCACGCTCGTCATCTGGGGCGTGAACGTCGCCGCGTCCTCCAAGGACCGCTTCGGCTCCATCGCCGCGTTCGGCCTCGTCTCGATCCTCTTCTGGCACGTCATCATCAACGTCGGCATGGTCCTGAACCTCCTGCCCGTCGTCGGCGTCATCCTCCCGTTCTTCTCCTACGGCCGAACGTCCGTGTTCGTCATGCTGTGCGTCGTGACGATGCTGCTGAATATCAATGGGAGGAGGTATGTGTTTGAGTAGCTGCCTTGGGTCCGCCGGGCGCCAGCTCGGCCTGCGATTCCCTGGGAACGCCGAACACTAGTTCGGCATAAAAAACATCCGATGCCGAACTGGTGTTCGGCGTTCCCAGGATCGGCGCGAGCGGCAAAATCCGCCCGCCCACGCGTCAAAACGCCGTCATTCCCTGCGCTGGCCGATTTGAAGTCAACTGCGCAACTAATTGATATCGCTTCGTTTTATCGTAGTACCACTCGGCCAAGAAAATTGGCCGAAAAATTGAAAGGGAATACGTCCGGACAACCATCGTTGGGAGCGGACGTATGCGTTCTGCGCGGATTCAACGGATTTTCTTTTCGCTTGCCATCGCCGCGGCGGCGGTGTTTTCGGCGTGGGTCGCCCTCGCGGCGGCGCCAAACGTCTGGTCGATGCGGGCGATTTCCGACGAGCCCTATTTCTGGTCGTGGCGGCCTTGCGGCGCGTCGGTCACCAGTGGCGGCACGCTTTTCGTCGCGTACGCCGGCGACGCGGTTTATCTCGCCTCGATATCGGCGTCCGATGTCGAAATCGTCACCGTGGACGAGACCTCCGGCGCGACCGGCGCGGTCGCCATCGCGGCGACGGGCGACGGCGCTCTCGCGATCGCATACGCGGTACGCGACGAGATTCGCGTGGCGCTCGTGGACGAATCCGCCATCACGGTGGCGACCGTCGCTTCCGCCGTCGATCCCACGGGCGACGTTTCCATCGCGTCCGACGCGGCGGGGCTGCACGTCGCGTATTTCGACGGCGGCTCGTCCGCGATTTTGTACCACGCGGCGGCAAGCGGCCTTGCGTTTAGCGGGGCGACGACGATCGCGGCGGGCGCGGGCCCGTTCGCGCGCCTTTTCATCGAAAAGAGCGGCTACCTCGCCGTCGCGTATGGCGACGCCGCGGGCGTGCAGCTTCGACGCAAGGTCGCCGGAAACTTCCTGTCGCCGGAGCTTGTCGGCATTGCGTCAAACGGCGTTGGCGCGCTCGATGCCGTCAGCGAATTCGCGGTCGCGGATCACGTCGCGTATCTCGACGGCGACGATCTCGTCCACGCGCAATCCGGCCCGTCCGGCTTCACGCAAACGCGCTTTGACGACACGCCCGCGCAAGCGCCGATCGACCTGGCGCTTCTCGACGGCGCACCGCGCGTTCTCTACCACAGCGCGCTGACGACGCGCCTGCGGCTTTATTCCGACCAGTGGTACGACGCGCTGTTTTCCGCGCCCGGGCGCACGCCCGCCGGGGTGCTGGCGTACGACGAAAACGGCGAGCGCATCATCGTGCGCGTCGTCGAGGCGGAAAAGGCGCATCGCCTGACGGTGCTGTTTCAGGGCAACGAAACGATCATCGACACGGGCCGCGCGGCGGGGCGCAATCCGTCCATCGACGTGTTGCCCGATGGGCGCGTCGCCGCGGCATACGTCGCCGTGTCCGCGCCGGACGGATACGAGCGCCTGATGCTCGCGCTCGATGACGGCGACGCGGTGACGGAGCGCGAGATCTTCGATTTTCTCGGCGGCTCCGGCGACGTGCATATCGCGTCGCGCGCGGACGGCGAACTGCTCATTGCGCATACCTCCGTGCCGGCGCTCGGCTCGCGTCGCGTGCTGCGCCAGAAGGGCATGCCCGACGATCCGCTCGACGTGACGGAGGTTTTCAAGACGAGCTGCGCCGGCAACGGGCCGTTCGTGAAGTCGGCCATCGGTCCGGACGCGGACTGGATCGTGTACGCTTACACCTGCGGCCTCGCCGACCTGGGCGCGATCGAATACGGATTTTCCGAGGGCAAGGGCCTCATCGCCGAGGCGGGTGTGAACCTGAAAAAGGATATCGCCGTCGCGATCGACGCGAACGGCTACCCCTGGGTCGCCTACGTCGATCCGGCGACCAATCCGCCGACGCTGCGCGTCGCCGCGCACACGGGCGCGTCCTGGACCGTGTACGATCTTGCGGCCGGGTGGTTTGACGCGCCGGGCGCGGCTTTTGACGCCGCCGGGCGCTTTCACGTCGCGGCGAACGAGACGGGTTTCGGTATACGCGGTTACGCGCTCGACGACGCCGACGTGTCCGCGCAACCGGTCGTCGCCGGCGCGTTCGCGGGGCCGGTCACGATGGTCCCGGGCCGCAACGGCCACCCGGTTGTCGCCTTCCGCACCGTGGGGCAAAGCGTGCGTTTCGCGTTTCGCGACGTGGCCGGATGGCGCACGACCAACGTGGAGGTTGACGCGCGCTCGGTGGACCGCGTCGCGCTTGCCGTGGACGCGGACGGCTTTCCCGTGATCGCGTTCTACGATCTGTGGGACAAGGACATCGTCTCGGCGTCGCCGGACCCGTGCCGCGATTTCGACGGCGACGGGCACCTGCACGATTCCTGCGCGGGCGGCGACGATCCCAACGACCTTCGTTCGGATATTTACGACGGCGCGCCGGAGCTTTGCGACTCGGTCGACAACGACGGCGACGGCCAGATCGACGAGGGTTGCCCGTCGGGCGATGACGACGACGATGACACGGGCGACGACGACGCGGCGGACGACGATGTCGCGGATGACGATGGATCGGACGACGACGCGGCGGACGACGACACGTCGGATGACGACGCGACGGATGATGACGCATCCGACGACGATGCGACCGATGACGACGCAGCCGATGACGACACGGACGCGGACGACGACGTGACCGACGCGGCGACAAGCGCGGATGGCAGCGGTATCGCCGCGCCCGGCGACGAGGCCGCGTGCGGCTGCGGGTGCTGAGGGGAGCGGTCAGCGGTCAGCCGTCGGCCGTCAGCCGTCAGTTGTCAGCCGCCAACCGTGAACAGCTGAAAGCTGATTGCTGATCGCTGAAAGCCAACGGCTTCAGGGCACAATCGTCAACAGCACGGAATCGGCGCCTTCCGTGCGCGCGCCGCACACATCCTCGAGACCGACGAACACGCGGTGCTCGCCTTCGGTCAGGCGGATGTTGAACCCCAGAATGAACTGGTCGGGATCCTCCGACACCGCGCCTTGGCAGGCGACGATGCTGGGGATGTACGCGGCGGGCTTGTAATCGTCGATGGCCTGCGGATCGACCGCGGCGAAAATCTTGCCGCCGGCGAGGTTGCAGTCGTCGTCGCGATAGTCCATGCCGATGCCGATCGTCTCGTTGACCTCAAACACCGAGCCCGGCGGAAAGGCGTGAATCTCGTCGCCGATCTTCTTGATGATCCAGAGTTTCACGATTTGCGGTCGCTCGTTGCCGCGGCAGACGGCAAGGCTCTCGTCCTCCGGTTCGCCCTCGCCTTCCTCCTCGCACGACGCAATCGCAAATACGGCAGCGGCAAGCGCAAGCACGAGAACAAGGCGCACAAACCTGGCCGTGAAATGTCGAATGGATGGAAGCATCGGGGGATATTCTAGGTAAGCGCCGGTACGGCGACAACCGGTCTTCGCGGACTTTTCGATAATTTGCCCGGTCCCGCCCGCGGACGGAAATCGACGCGAAACCCCTTTCGCGGCGCGCTCAAACCAGTAGAATGCGCCTTGATGCCCAAATCCTTTCGATCCGTGCCGCTTCTCGCGCTTCTCGCCGCCCTGTCGCTTCTTGCCGCGGGATGCGGCTGCGGCGACGACGATGACGACGGCGGCGGCGCGCCCATCGACGACGACACCGGGACGGATGACGACACGGACGGCACGGGCCCATCCGACGACGATAGCGACGACGACGATAACGATGACGACGACGACGACGACGATTTTGAGTTCGACGACGACGCGGACGACGATGACGACGACGACGCCGACGACGACACGAGCGATCCCACCGTCGAGAGCCTGATCGCCTCCGGCAAGGACTGGCTTTCCATCGGCGAGGGCGACAAGGCGCGTCTCGACTTTCTCGCCGCGTACGCCCTTGACCCGGCGCACCCCGAGACGAGCTTCGGCGTGGTGATGTCGAACGCCGTTCACGAATTCGACGTGTTCGGCATCATCTACGACTACGTGCTGTCCGTGCTCGATTACGGCGGCCCGGTCGCGGCCGAGGAAGACAATCTGCTCGACACCGTGCTGCAGATCGTCGCCGACGGCCTGGTCGTCGATCGCGCGGCGGAGCTTGCCGATTATGCCGGCATCGCGCTCGCGCTTGGCGATCCGCAATTCACGCACGACGGCATCCCGATCTTCCTGCACTTCGAGCATGTCGCCACGCTTTCGACGCAGTTCGACTCCGGCGAGCTGCACGCGGCGCATGCGTTCGCGGCGCTGTTCTCCGGCGTGTTCCGCCACCTGACCGCGATATCGCTCGACACCGACGTGTCCGCAGTCTTTGTCATCATGGACATTCTCGACAGCGGCCTGCCCGACGACGAGAAACTCGGCGCCATCGTCGACCTTCTGATCGATATGCTGACCAACGACGCCTTTCCGGATTTCCTGACGCTGCCGCCGGCGAATGTTCCGGACTTTCAGCTCGCCGGCCTGACGCTCGGCGACGGCTTCGGCGCGTTTGCGGCGATGGCCGACGCGATCCGCGTGGAGACCGACAACCCCGAGGACGACGTGTTGTCGTATTTCGACGCCAACGGATCGTTCACATGGGACGACGGCGAACCGTTCGTGTTGCCGTCATACGGCGCGTTGTCCGACGACGAGATGCTTCTGTTCGAGGGACTGGTCGAGATGTCGCGCGACCTGCGCGACGCCTTCTGGGACGACACCGCCAAGGACGTCGATCCGGCGAACGACAATCCGTTCCCGCTCGCGGACCTCAACCCGATTCTGCGCTACTTCGGCCTGCCGCCAGTCATTCCCGACTGGGCCATCACGCGCATCGACATCGGCGACTTCTACGCCGACCCCGGCTACGACGGAATCAAGCAGCTTCTGCTCGACGTTCTATTGGCGCTGGATCAGACGCTGCCCTAGTGTCGAATTCCGAGTGTCGAGTGACGAGTGGTCGTCGCAACAAGCCTCAGCGTGACTTCGCTGTTTTTCGGGAAGTGACGACAATCTTTAGTATCTCCGATGTCTCGTTCACCAGGTCCGCAATTCGTTCGTCTTTAACGAAACCACTTTTTATCAAGAGTTCCATCCAGAACAGCGATTCGTCACACTCTTCCTCGACGATGCCCAACTTGAAAATGAAATCGTTCTTCGATTTCGCGCGGCATGCCGCGCGATAGTTCGCCGCCACCGACGTACCCGAACGCAATAGTTGCCGGGCCATGACATCCGCCGAGCGGGACTTCGGGAGTGATTCGGCAAGGCGAACGATGCGCAACGCCATCGCCGATGTTCGCTCGCGGAGATTGTCGTGTTTCATGGACCACGTCCTTGAAATTTCTAGTCGCTCGCCCGTTCGACACTCGACACTCGACACTCGTAATTCGTCACTGACGTGGGTGCGCCTTTCGCGACACCGCCGTGCCCGCCATCGCCGGCTGGCTGAGGCGCTCCACGAGCCGGCGTCCGCGCGCATAGATGCGTCCCACGGGCGAAAGCGAAAATGGCGTTTCCAGAAGTTGCAAGATCGCGCCGTCGGGATCGCGAACGAACGCAGCGCGGTGGCCGGGCCGATCGCTCGCCGGCTCCGTGAGAACCTCGCCGCCAAGATGCGCCACGCGGCCGAGCGCGTCGTCCAGATCGTCCACGCTAAGCGCGACGAACTGAATCCCGAGGCGGTCGAAATCGTCGCGGATCGGGTCCTTGCCGCCGGAGGCGAACCAATAGAGCGTCAACCGCCCGGTGCGCCCCGCGCGCAGGTCCGCGCGCACGACCTCCACGCCCGCGAGGCCGAAAACCCGATGCACGATGCGCGGATCGAGCGTCTCGGAACGCAGAAGGCGAAGCCCGAACGCGCCGCGATAGAACTCGACGCTGCGCGCGAGATCCGACACCGTCAGCGCCGCGTGGTCGACACCGGTCACCGCCATAGGGGGGAAGCCTCCTTGCGGCGCATTATAGGAAGGGCGCGCGCGCGCGTCACCCGGCGGCGGATGGATTGGAAAGCTGGAAGTCGCACAGTCTGGAAGTCTGGAAGTCCGAACGGCTGAAAGGTCATCGCAAGATCACGGCGGCGCGTCCTCGCACGAAAAAAGCGAACGCCGTGACCCCGCGCGTGCCCGATGGACACGATGGACTTGATGGACAGGATGGACAAAATGGACTGCGCGAACGCAGATCCGCGCGCCCATTGCGATGGCCTTCGAGCGTTTCAGCCTTTCAGCCTTCCAGCCTTCCAGCGTCCCAGCCTTCTCCGTCACACCGCGAGGCCCGCGGCCTTGTCCTTGTCGCGGCAGCATTTCTTGTACTTTTTCCCGGAGCCGCACGGGCACGGATCGTTCGGGCCAACCTTCGCCGCCGCGCGCCGCACGGTGACGCCCTTGGATTTTTCCGGCGTCGCTTCGCGCGCTTGCTGCCGTACCAGCGCCTCGCGCCCGTAACTGAGAGGCCGGGCCGGCGCGCGCCGCCGCCGCTGAAACATTTGTTCGTCCGGCTCTTTCACCTCGAAGCGCAAAATCTTTTCGAGCGCCTGTTCGCGGATGCGGTTGCCCATATCCTCGAACATGTCGAAACCTTCCTTCTTGTACGCGAGCAGCGGATTGATCTGGCCATAACCGCGCAGCCCGATGCCGTCGCGCAGATGGTCCATATTGAGCAGATGGTCCTTCCAGTTGACGTCGATCGTCGTCAACAGGAAGAAGCGCTCCGCGTCGCGCATGATCGTCTCGCCGACTTCCCTTTCCTTGGCCTGGTAGGCCGCCTTTACCGCGGCGATGGCATCCTCGCGCACGGCCTCGGGCGTCATGCCAAGGCGCGCCTCCTCGTCGTAGGCCGGAAGCTCCGCGCCAAAGCGCGAGCGGAACACCTCGCGCAATTCCTCCCACGGCCATTCCTCGGGATATGTCTTCTCGTCGATGAACTCCGCCACCTGGCCTGACGCGATGTCCTCGATCGCGCCGAGATACTCCTCGGCGAGATCCTCGCCGGTCAATACGCGCCGGCGCTGCTCATATACGACCTCGCGCTGTTTGTTCATGACGTCGTCGTATTCGAGAAGGCGCTTGCGGATGTCGAAATTGTGGCCCTCGACCTTCTTTTGCGCGTTTTCGATCGCCTTGCTGATCCACGGGTGGAAGATCGGCTCGTCTTCCTTCACGCCGAGGCGCGCGAGCATGCTGTCCATGCGCTCGGAGCCGAAGATGCGCATCAGGTCGTCGTCGAGCGCCAGATAAAACACCGACGCGCCCGGATCCCCCTGGCGCCCGGAACGGCCGCGAAGCTGGTTGTCGATTCGGCGCGACTCATGGCGCTCCGTGCCGATCACGTAAAGCCCGCCGAGTTTCAGCACCTCTTCGCGTTCGGCGTCGCAGAGCTTTTTCTTCTCCGCCAGGATCGCCTTGTACTCGCCGGAATCCTCGTCGAGGACCGCGCCGTCGTCGTGATCCTTGCGCCACTGGCTGATCGCCATGAACTTCGCGTTGCCGCCAAGCACGATGTCCGTGCCGCGGCCGGCCATGTTCGTCGCCAGCGTCACCGCGCCCTTGCGCCCCGCCTGCGCGACGATCTCCGCCTCGCGCCCGTGGTTCTTGGCGTTCAGAATTTCGTGGGGCACCCCCGCGCGTTTGAGCATCAGGGAGAGCATCTCGTTTTTCTCGATGCTGATGGTGCCGACGAGCATCGGCTGACCCTTTTCGTTCGTCTCCTTGATGTGACGCACCACCGCGTTGAATTTCTCCTTGGCGCTGCGGTAGATCGTGTCCGCCTCGTCCTCGCGGATCATCGGCATGTGCGTCGGAACGACAACGACATCCAGGTCGTAGATTTTCTTGAACTCCACCGCCTCCGTGTCCGCCGTGCCGGTCATGCCCGAGAGCTTGTCGTACATGCGGAAGAAATTCTGGAACGTGATCGAGGCGAGGGTCTGCGTTTCGTTCTCGATCGTGACGCCCTCCTTCGCCTCCAGCGCCTGGTGCAGGCCGTCGGAGTAGCGCCGACCGGGCATGAGACGGCCGGTGAACTCGTCGACGATGATGACCTCGCCGTCCTTGACCACGTAATCCTTGTCGCGCGCGAAAAGCGTGTGCGCCTTCAGCGCCTGCTGCACGTGGTGAAGCGTCTCGATCTGGTCCGGGTCGTAGATGTTCTCGACGCCGAGCGCGCTTTGCACGCGCTCGACTCCGGACTCGGTGAGAATCGAGGAGCGGTGCTTCTCGTCGACGGTGTAATCCTCGTCCTTGCCAAGGCGCGGGATGACGCGGTCGATGACGTAATATTTGTCGGTCGAATCCTCCGTCGCGCCGGAGATGATGAGCGGCGTGCGCGCTTCGTCCACCAGAATCGAATCGACCTCGTCCACCACGGCGAAATGGAATCCGCGCTGCACGAACGACGTGGGATTCAGCTTCATGTTGTCGCGCAGATAGTCGAATCCCAGCTCGTTGTTGGTGGCGTAAGTGACGTCGCACGCGTACGCCTCGCGCCGCTCCACGTCGGAAAGACCGTGATAGATCGTGCCGACGGTGAGCCCGAGAAAGCGGTAAACGCGCCCCATCCACTCCGCGTCGCGGCGGGCGAGGTAGTCGTTGACCGTCACGACGTGCACGCCCTCGCCGGTCAGCGCGTTGAGATAGACGGGCAGCGTGGCGACAAGCGTCTTGCCCTCGCCGGTTTTCATCTCGGCGATCCGGCCCTCGTGCAGGACGAGGCCGCCGATGAGCTGCACGTCGAACGGCCGCATGCCGAGCGCGCGTTTGGCCGCCTCGCGCACGACGGCGAACGCCTCGGGCAGGATGTCCTCGACGGTTTCGCCCCGGGTCAGGCGCTCGCGAAACTCGTCCGTCTTTTTTTGAAGCCGCTCGTCGGAAAGGGACTGGATATCCGGCTCGAGCGTGCCGATCTGCTCGGCGATCTTGCGGAGCCGCTTGATCTCGCGATCGTTTTTCGTGCCGAAGATCGAGGAAATGATGGAAGCCATGGTCGAATCCGCCTCGTTGAGGTCGCGTCGGGTTTTGGGTTGTCGAACGGAGTGCGCGCCGCGATCCGCGACGGACGGCTACGGGCCTTGCGGACTCGCGGGCGCGATTTCGGCGAGGTACGCCGGCAGGTATCCGTGCGGGTTGACGGGGATATCCATGACGCGCACCTCGTAGTGCAGGTGCGGGCCCGTGGACCGGCCCGTGCTTCCGACAAGGCCAAGCGGCGTGCCGCGCTCGACGGGCGCGCCTTCGGTCGCCAGCGTCTGCGCCAGATGCCCGTAATGCGTCGTGACGCCGCCGCCGTGATCGACGACGATGTAGTTGCCGAATCCCGGATGATGGCCGACGAAAATCGCGCGTCCGGCGGCCGGTGCATTGATGACGGTGCCGATCGGCGCGGCGATATCGAGCCCTTCGTGCATTCCGATCTCGCCCGTGAACGGGCTGGAGCGCACGCCGAACTCGCTGGTCACCCATCCGCGCACCGGCCACATCGACGGGCGATCAGCAATCTCACCGCGCCGGCTCCGGAAATAGCGGCGAAGCTTCGTCAGGCCCGCGAAATTTTCCTCGCTGTCCCGGGCGATCGCCGCCATCGCCTGTCGCATCCGCACGATGTCGTGCGTCTCGAAGCTGTCGTCAAGCGGGAGTTTCGCGTCCACGCCGCCGGTGGCGATCAGCGGCTCGCCGTAAGCGGCGATGCCCTGCTCGCGGCGGATGTCTCGCTCGAGGCCGGCCGTCGCGGTGACGGCGCGGCGCAGTTTCATGACCTCGTCACGCAGTACGGCGAGTTGGCGCTGGCGCTCTTCCACGCCCTGGCGCTCGCGGCGCACCTGCTTTTTCAGATCGCCCGTCTGGCGCTCGGCGACAGCCAGCTCCATGCGCGCACTGACGTAATCCAGCACGCCGACGCCGAAACCGAGCGCCGCAAGACCCGCGGCCATCGCCACGCGCGTGATCGTCGAACGCCGGATCTCAAGACGCCGGGGCGCACCCTCGCCCTGCGGGAGGATCAGGATGGTCAGGCGATCGTTGGGCTTTTTGCTCATGCGTGAATGGAACCCGATGGACAATATGGGCACGATCGGCCAAATGGACAAGATCGCGCGCCCAATCGAAAAAACCTTCAGAAAATCCGCGTCATCGGCGTCACCCGCGGATACCCTGCCGACTGCAAAATCAGGACGCCGCGTCCGTCGAGGCCGGCGGCCGGCGGCGGCGCCGTCCGCGCCCGCCGCGCGAGCGGGATCGTTTTGGCCGCTCGCCGGGATCGTCGTCTGCGTGCCCGTTGGCAAGACGCGATTGACGCAGGCGCTCTTCCGCCTTTGCCGCCGCCTGGGCGACGCGCGGCCCGATCGGCTGGTCACGCCCTTCGGCTTCGATGCGATAAAGCGTGAAACCGTCGAGAAAGTAGCTCTTGGCCCAAAGCGAACGCGGGATTTCCCTGTCCAGGTCGGCGTAGTGCGTCAGCAGCATCTTGCCGGTGATGTTCTGGCAGATCGCCTCGGCATGGCCGCGGGAAAGTCCGAAATCGCGGATGATCGGGCGGATCGTCTCGCGCACATCGTCGTGCACGAACGACGCGAGGCGCTTGACGCCCTCGGCGCGTTCCATCACGTGATGGTGCACCACAAAGGGCGCGACCAAAGCGGACACGAGCATCGGGTCGGGCAGGTTTTCGCCCGCGGCTACAAGCCGGTCGATCCCCTGGAGATTGGAAAGCAGGTAATCGGTGGTCTCGGCGCCGTCGGGTCCGGAGAGGATCGGCGCGTACGCCGGGAACAGGTGCGCGAGAAAGCCCGTTTCCATCATCAGTTCGAAGCTGCGGCGCGACACGCCCCCGCGCAACTCACGCAGAAATTCCTCGCGCACGCGCGCGGCGGCGCAACGGCAGATCTTTTCGCGATGCATCGCGATGGCGTCGCGCGTGTTGGCGTCGATCTCAAAACCCGTGCGCGCGGCATGGCGGATGACGCGCAACATCCGGACGGGGTCCTCGCCGAAGCTGCGGTGCGGGCAGCCGACCGCGCGGATGACGCCCGCGCGCAGATCGTCCATGCCGCCCACGTAATCGATAATGGAAAAATCTTCGATATTATAAAAAAGCGCGTTGATCGTGATGTCGCGGCGCATCGCGTCTTCATACGCCGATCCGAATGTATTTTCCGTCGAGGGCAGTTGGCGTTTTTTCTGCTCGCTCTCGGGGCACGGATCCTCGTCGTCCGCGAAGGGAACGGACCTGCGAAACGTCGAAACCTCGATGATCTTGCCGCCGAAAAAAAAGACGTGGACAAGCTGAAAACGCCGGCCGATCAGCCGCGAGTTGCGAAAGATCGCGCGCACCTCCTCGGGCCGCGCGTCCGTGGCGATATCGAAGTCCTTGGGCCGGCGTTCAAGCAGGATGTCGCGCACGCCGCCGCCGACGAGATAAGCGAGGTAGCCGTGCTTGCGAAGGCGGTACATGACCTTCAGCGCGTCCTCATCGATGTCCCGCCGGGAAATCGAATGACGGCCACGCGGAACGATCACCGGCCGCGGCTCCTCGCCCTGACTTTCTAAAGCGCGTTCAAGTTCCAAAAATCCGCCTTTCCGGCGGTCAAATCCCAACCGCCGAACGCGCAAGTTTATAACACGTTAATACATGATTTTTCAATCGAATCGGCCACATTTCGCCGATTTTTCCGACAAGGACCGCCTTTTGGGGCTGGGCCTGACCTCTGAGCCGTGGTTCCCGGGCGGCCGCGGCGCGTTTCGCCTAGTGCTTGAACAGGCGCTCGCCGGTGAAAACCATCGTCGCGCCGACCTCGTTGCACGCCTCGATGACCTGATAATCGTTCACCGATCCGCCGGGCTGGATCACGGCGCGAACGCCCTCGGAAAGGCCCACGTCGACGCCGTCGCGGAACGGGAAAAACCCGTCGGAGATCATCGCCGCGCCGTCGATCCCGCCGCGCAATTCCGCCGCGTCGGACTGAATCTGCCGCGCACGCTCCGGATCCCTGGCCTGCAATTCGTAAAACGACATACCGAGGCGCTGAAAGCAGATGCGATCGGCGAGTTTGCGATACGCCTTGTCGCGCGCGATCTCGGCGACGCCCACGCGGTCCTGCTCGCCCGTTCCGATTCCGACGGTCACGAGATCCTTCACGTACACGACCGAGTTTGACGTGATGCCGGTTTCGAGCAGCCAGCCGAAGAGCATGTCGTCCTTTTCCTTCGTGGTCGGCTCGCGCTTGATCGCGTGTTTCGTGCCCTTGTGCTCGGTCGCCGCGGGCTGAAGCTGTTCCGTCGTGCGGATCGCCGGCGCGTGCGACCACTGCAAAATCAGCCCGCCGTCGATGAGGCTCTTGAAATCGACAAACCGCTGCGTCGCGAATTCCGCGAGCCGGTCCATGCGCCCGATGCGCATGATGCGCAAATTCTTGCGCGCCGCGAGGATCTCGAACGCGCCGTCCTCGTATTCCGGCGCGACGACCACCTCCGCGTAACGCCTGGCGATCTCCTGCGCGGTCTCCTTGTCAACCGGGCGCGTCAGGCCGATGCATCCGCCGAACGCCGCGACGCGGTCGGCCATGTCGGCCTTCACGTACGCGTCGGCGAGCGACGTGCCGATCGCCGCGCCGCACGGGTTGTTGTGTTTCAAAATCACGCACGCCGGCCTGTCGGCGAACCAGCGCAATATCGCGAGCGCGTTGTCCGCGTCGGTCAGATTGATCTTTCCGGGGTGCTTTCCGGATTGCAGAAGTTCGACGTCCGAGGCCAGGTGCCGGCCGGGCGCGATGGAGGTCACCTCGCCAAGCGCGAGCTGCCCGTTGACGAGGCGATACATCGCCGCTTCCTGCCCGGGGTTTTCCCCATAGCGCAGCCCGCGCATTTCTCCGTCGATCTCCCAGCCCGCCTTTTCGTAAAAAAGCGTTTGCTCGCCGGCGCCCTCGCCATACACGACGCGCAGCTTGTCGGGAAAGTGATCGCCCAGGATCTCGCGGTACGCCTTTTTCAGATCGGTCATGCTAATCCTCGAACGTGTAGATGCCGGCGACGTCGGGTCCCTCGTGCTTGAACAAATACGAGGCGATGCGCGTGTCGTAAGCGGCGGTGTAGGCAAAAGCCTTTTTCGCCAGTTCGAATCGATACGCCGCGCGCGTCGCGCCGCCGTTTTCGGCAAGGTGCGAAAGCAGCCCGCCGTAGTCCGCCGCGCTGGTGACGCTCGCGACGCGCAGGTAATTCTTGGCCGACGCGCGGATCATGCACGGCCCGCCGATGTCGATGTTCGCGCGCGCCTCCTCCACCGTCGTTCCGTCGCGCGCGATCACGTCCCCGAACGGATAGAGGTTCACCACCGCGAGATCGATCGGCGACGCGCCCGTGCGCGCGATGTCGGCCTGGTGCGCATCGTTGTAGGTCTCCGTCAACAAGCCGAGGTAGATCCTGAAATCGAGCGTCTTGACGAGGCCCCCCTGTGTCTCGGGCTGGCCGGTGTAATCGCTGACCTGCGAAAGCCGCGCCGCCGCGCCGTCGCCAAGCGCCCTCGCGATGAAAGCATGCGTGCCGCCGGTCGAGAGAATGCGCACGTCCGGACACGCGGCGACAAGCCCGGCGATCAGATCGTCAAGGCCGGTCTTGTCAAACACGGAAATCAACGCGGTGCGTACCGGAACACGATCATCGATGCGGTCAACGATATTGCCGGGCATGTCGATTCTCCGGATCAGAGGCGATCGGCGTCGGCGTCCTGCTCGAGGGCCACGCCCTCGGGGATCGGCCGCCCGTCGAAAAGAAGCTGTCCGTTTCGGTCGAACGCGAATCGCCCGCGGGCGACGAGCTCGAGCGTTTTCGGATAGATCACCCAGTCGCCCACACGTTTCAACATGTCCTGATTCTCGTCGGCGATCTCGCGCAGCAGTTCCTTTTTTTCCGGCTGGGCGAGTATCAGGGGCGTCACGCCCTCGGGCAGATCCACGCGCATCGGCCGCGAGAGCATGAGCAGCTCGCCGTAGTCCACGCGCTCGCGCACCAGGTGCACCGACGACCGCAAAAAACGCTCGCCCGCGCGGATGGCGCGGGCGACGGCGTTGGCGCCGGTGTAGCGCCGGTGTCCCGCGTCGCGGACGCGCAAGTCCCCCGGATGCACGTTCAGCATGCGGCCGGGAAAGTCCGTCAAAAGCGGCGCGGTCACGATGCTCATGTAGCCGGCCAGCGCGACGACGTCGATCGGAAAATCCGATATCGCCGCGAGCGTCGCGCGGTCGAAATCCGGGCGCAGCGACAGGTCCTTGCGGTCCGTCTTGCCGCGCGCGGCATAGAACTCGGCGATGTCGTTGATGACGGCCGGGATGCCGTAGCGCTTGCCGATTTCGTCGGCGCGACTGGCGCGGCGATCCGTCACGATGAGCGTCACCGCATACGGCGCCTCGCCCTCGCGCGCCGCGAGAAGCTGCTGGTATTCGAGGATCTTGATGAGGTTCGTGCCCGTGCCGGACATGAACGCCGCGACGCGCATCGGACGACCGGATTGCGGCGCGTAAATCGGGGTGATGCCGGTGGGCGCGGAGTCGTTTTCCATGGGGGTCAAAGGCGGGCGGAACTTAGCACGCGACCCCGCCCCCGTAAAGCCGCGCGAGGCCCCGAGCGGACTTAAAAACCGGGAACCGAAAAACTCACGCCCATCGCCGCCGAAGCGGCGATGGGCGCGAAAATTGGCCGACGGCTATTCCGTACACCACGTCCCGGTTGGATTCGCTTCGAATTCGGGGGCTTCGAAATACTTGATCGTCAACGCGACGGCGCCGGCAGGAATATCGGGGAAGTTTGCCTCGAGCGTCCCTCCGTCAGCCGCGACGTCGACGTCATACTCGCCCGGCGTCATGTTGAAGGCGACAAAGACCGGCGTCTCGATCCATGTGCCTTCGCCATTGTACGGACCTCCCGACGTGATGTCGCGAGCGGTACTGAGGCCGTACCCGTCATCGTACAGATAGAGGATCGACGAGACCGACGGGTCAAAGATCGCTTCGGCACATCCAACGGGTTCGTAATCCAGCCCGTCGAAATAGTACGCGGCACCGACCATGAACCCTTTGTTCTCGTAGTCCGGAGTTACGCCGCGGATGCCCGCCAGCAAGCTCATATCGTCTTCGCCCACGAGGTAGAACTCTCCACCGTCGTCCCGCGTCGAGACGTGGTACGTGTAGGTGTCGAGGTAGTCGGTCAGCGATGTCAGGATTGCGACACGCTCGCGCGCCGATTCAGGGATATTTTCGAGTTCGAAATACCCGTTCGCGTCTGTCTCGGCGGTAACCTGCGGATCGAAGGAACTTCCATCGACGTTGCTTACCGCCTCCACGGTCACGCCTTCCAGCAGTCCTTTCGGGAAGAGATCGACGATCGTTCCCGACAAGTCCGTGTCGAGGGGGCACCAGCCCGGCGTGTGGTTGGACGTCGAGACGGAATCGACGCGATATTCGATCCCGACCTCCACCAACGATCCGGCGGGAACGGCGGGGACGAGCACGTCAATCGTGTGCCCGGGAATCGACGCGGACGCCAGGTACATTCCCGGATCGACGTCGAACACGAAAAATCCCGACACATCCGGGTGCGTGCCTTCGCCGGTCTGCGGCCCGTCGTCGCCGGGATCGCGTAGCGTCGTCAGGGCCGGCGTTTCACCGTCCAGTCCCGCGTAGTACACGTCCGGATGGCTCGTTTCGAAGCGTATCTCGGCGCATCCGATCGGTTCGTCGCTCGTGTCGTCGACGGCGATCGTGTATCCGAAAATGACGCCCTTGTAGACGAGGTCCGGATCGACCGAGACCTGATCCGCAAATCCCTCGATGACATCCACTGGTGCGGAGATATAGGCGAAGTCGCTCATTCCCGTTTCCCGATGGAATATATACGTATCCAAATGTCCGGAATAGGATACTTTGATTCCGACGACTCCCACACCATCCGGGATTCCGGACAGGTAGAAATCGCCTTGCGCATCGGTTTCCGCGGTGACGGGCGTCGCAAACGACTCTCCGGTTTCGTTATTGACCGCCTCCACGACGGCGCCTTCGATCGCCTCGTCCGTTATGAATTCCACGACGTACCCGGAAATCCAGTCGTCCGGTTCTTCCGGCGGATCGTCGTAATAGTTTCCGGCCAGGAAGAAGTTGTTGATTTGCTCGTCCATGCTCTCGTCTTGCGGTTTGGGCCGGATGCACGAATCCAGCGGCGGATCTTCGCCGGACATCGCCTCGATCAATTCACCAGTCGTGACCAAATATTGAAACTTACCGCCCGATTGCGGTAAGAAATACCGGAATTCCGGCCAGGCCCAAAAGCGCGTCGGCGCCGTCGTCCCGTTATCGAATTCGATCGTGTAATCGCGGCACGTGTAGCCCGTCGGCGGTGCCGGCTGCCCGGAGATTGCCTGGTTCACTCCCTGAAAAACGTCACGAGTATCCAGCCACAACGGATCGACGCACTTGTCGATATACGCGTCACTTTCGTAGCATCCTTCGTTGTAGGCGTATTCCCCCGCGGACGAAGTACCGTCCTCTGTTACGATGTACCGGCCATTGTCGTGAATTCCGCCGCAGGCCGGCAAGACATGCCAGAATTCGTCGACGGAAACGTTCCACCGGACGGAGATGGGCGCCGGCGACTGGTTTGACGGATAGCAGGATCGGAGGTGGTACAGCGTTTCGCCGGCTTGCGTCGTTTCCACGTCAACGTCGCTGTAAGCGGGGTCGGGCGACGGTAAATACGCCTGGCTCGCGATCTTCCTTTGGTAGAACGCCGCGATCGTTTTCCTCGAACGATTCGCCGCGAATTGAAGTTGAAACAACGGAAGACTCAATGGATCGAAATTTCCGAAAACCTCAAAGGTGTTCGGATCAATGTTCCATTGGGGAATTCCGCCCGGAGGTATTTGGAGGCGCCACGGCGGAACTTTTATAAAATAACCGTGATCCAGATCCCCAATCAGGAACCTTTCGATATCGACCTGCGTGCCGATCGTCTCGATGGTTTTGCGATATCCGGCGACCGGATAGGCCTCGTCGAGAGCGCCTGAAACGAGCAGCACGGGGTTCTGGTGCGTGAATCCCGGATCCGGACTCTGTGCAATCCGCGTGGGATCGAGATAGAGTCCGGTACAACACGCACGATTGTCGGCGGCCGAAAAAGACTGCGGATTGCTCGCGAGGTCTTCGCAATCCAGGCTGTCGTCCGGCGTGTAGGTCGCGCCGTAACTTGCGCTGCGCAAAACGTGCCCCCACCACGCGCCGCCCTGGTTGATCACGTCCCACAACGCGCCGCCGCCCGATACGGCGATCGTCGCCAAGGGACGGTTGTCGAAGGTGTTGAGCAACAATCCCGTCACCGCGCCCGCGCTGTAGCCGATCGTCTGAAGCTGCCCGTTCGTCAGGTGCAGGTCGGCATCCGAGCCCGCGTCGAAGACCTTGTCGAAGAGGTTGACCGCGCGGGCGGCGACGCTCGTGAAGTTCCAGAGCATGCTGTGCTCGTAATTGACCGTACCGCCGACGCAATCGTCAAAGTCGTCCGGAAATCCCTCTGTATATTCGGTCGGCGATTCCCACATGCTGTCGCCGGCGCTGATCTGGTCAAAGCAGATCGGATTTTGCTCCTGGTCCTCGCACGAATAGTCATCCGGAGACGGATTCGCGGGATTTCCTTGCGCGTCACCGCAGTCCACCGGGAGAATTGGTCCGACACCGACCAGCATTGAACATTCCGGTTTCGGCGCGATCCAGTGACCCTCGTCTTGATCCCAACGGCATTTCGCATCCGCCCCTCGCTTCAAACTGTCGGATGCGTCGTAACAATCGACCCCCTGCCCGGGCGCGGAAATGCCGAACGCCACGATGTCCTCGCCACCGGATTCCGCGATCGACCACGCGTGCAGCGCGGAAGAAGCCAAAGACGCACCGTATGGATTCGTCATGTTGCCGTGGAGGATCAGGAGGCCGGGAGTTTAAGGTAATCATCTGGATCGGTCTGCACGGCATAGTGATCAATCCAACCTTTTTCTGTGGATGGATTATAACACGTCACGTTGTCTTCCCTCTTCGTCGCAAGGTAGCCATAAATGAGCGCACTGTCGTTGAGGCTCCCATTTTCTTCGACGGTAGCAGTAAACTGGACGATCGCAAGGCAAAGATCGATTTGTTGTCCGAGAGCCGGATAAAAAGTGTCTCCGCCTTGCCAATTAATGCTCCAGTCGCCCCCAGTCAGATTGCCGAACGCGTCGGCGTTATCCCAATTCGCCGGCGGAACGGTCGCTGTAGATATCGCCGGAAATGCTATCATGATAACTACCGCAAGCGCAATGGACTTTACAAGAGAATTCATGATTTCCTCCCCTGTTTTTATGTCGCCAAAAGATTCATTCTCTATCGATTCACACATGCGTCTGTCACATATCCTCCCTTCTAGTTTGCGACAGGTAAATCGTTGCGAAAGCATTATATGCCAGAACGTCATTGCCGAGTGTGGACCGCCGGCAATCGAGTCGCGAACCATAGGGGCTTAAAATAGACCAATCGAAATCGGCTATCTGCCATGTGCCGTCCATTGGCACAGCCTTTTGTAAGCCGAGTATCAGATCCTGATCCCAGTGCGGCACATAATATACCGACGCGTTCAAATTATTGTTTGACGATTCGCTATCAAGGGCGATACACGGCCTAGTGCCGCTATCGAGACGAGCATCTATTACTTGTAACTCCCATTGACCGGATTGATTCGTCGCGTAAATTGGATACCAATCCCATATACGACTGTAAACTACATGTGCGAAACCACTCTGATCAATTTCATATTTGGCGCCAGCCGTCCCGCCAATATTCACTTCTGTATCGATAATTTGTTCGTTTTCCCATTTGCTTCCCGTGTAACGAGTGTATTTTAACACATAATCGGATCCACCATACGCGAAATGAATATTGTCGAAAACATCGATTTTCAATTGGTAAAATAAACCAAAACGGCCCGGGACGGCCTTTGTCCATTGATCGCCTTTATTCGTTACGTAAACGAGCCCTTGCTCGTCGTCAGCAAACGCCAGATGAATTGCATCGTTCGCATCGACATCCAGCATCGGGTCGCCTGTCATGGTTTCGCCTTCGACGATGAGCGGTTCTCCCGCCGTCCATTGGGCGGCTTGGTACTCGTAAAGCTTCGTTACCCCGTCGTCGAGGTCCTCGCCAACCAGGACCAATGTTCCGGAAGATAGAACCGCGGCTGGCCTTTGCGATAGCAGAATATTGCCCATCGAAATTGGCGACCTGCCGGCGTTCACATCGAGATGCTTTACGACCGAATCCTGTTCGTAAAAAATATGCACCGAACCGTCGGCGCCGATTGCGATCCGCGGCCATTCAGCGGGGCTTTCGCTGTCGGCATGTTCCATAATATTTTGGCCGTCATCAGAGATTAAGATTTTTAAGATCGGATAATCGCCGTCGAAGTATGCGATGCGAAAATCCGTTCCGCTCACCGCTAACGATAAGTAATCGATGCCGTTAACACCGGCAGGAATTATACCTGTCTGCCACGAGCCTTCGAGATTGTCGTGATAATATATATCTTTCCCGCTCGACCGTAGCGTTACGATATGCACGCCGCCTTGATCGTCCACGACGAGGTCCATGACGTAGCTGTACGAACCCGGTAAATTGAAGCTCGAATCGATGACCCATAGACCCGACTGATTTGTTGCGTATCGCGTGTCCACATCGACGAAGCTAGAGGAAACGTACCAGGCGGCGTGAACGAACCCTCCCGGATCCGTCGCCAGCAATACCTGGAAACCCCTCGGAATGTATTTCTCGAGGACCCACGCTCCCGTTCGATTGCCGATGATGGCGGAATACCCGGACGAGGCGCCGGCGGCGATGTAGGCGATTCCGATAAAGACGTTGCCCGAGCCGTCGACCGCGAGGCTCGTCCCGCAAAAGTCGCCCGTGGGCGGGCCCCAGGCAAGCTCATCCGTCCAATGCCCGCTCGCGTTCGTGACATACCGGACCCGGCCGACCCAGAGATCAAACCCCGTGAAACCATATCCCAGGCGCGTATACGTGACGTGGACGGCGCCGTCGGCGTCGAGCGCGATAAACGCCTGGGCGGAGCCGGGATTGGGGAGCTCGAACGGCCAACGCATTCCCGCGTCGCCGATCGTCTCGATCTCCCATTTCCCGAATGCGTTCGTCGCGTATTTGACGGCCCAGTTCCAGAGGTCCGTATAAACGAGGTGAAGGTACCCGTCCTCATCGATCGCCATTTCCGGGGCGGCGCCCATGTGGTCCACGAACTGGCTCGCCCAGGTGTTCGCGCCCTGGGCCTTCGCGTACACCATGATCTCGCGGCCCTTCGCGGCGGCGACGTACGTCGTGCCGTCCGGCGCGATGCCGATGGACGTGCCGTTGTGCCCCGGCGCGCCGCCTGCGATCTGCGTGATGCACGCGCCTTCCGGTGTCAGAAAGCCCTTGGCGCAAAATGGAGGTTCCGTGTCGTCGTCCGCGTCATCGTCCGAATCGTCGTCGAGATCGTCATCCGAATCATCGTCAACCGACGAATCATCATCCCCCGCGTCGTCGTCTATTGCCGAGTCGTCATCGTCCGCGTCGTCGTCGGGCGGACCCGTGTCGTCGTCGTCAATTGTTGTGTTTCCGGAGTCGGAATCGCCGCCGCCGCACGTGCAGCCGGGCAAGGCGAAAAGGAAGGAAAGGAGAAGAAGGCCAAGTACCGCGGATATTTGCGCGCGATACATCCGCCACGATGTGAGCGATCCCCTCATGACCGCCACCCCGAATTTCAATTATCAAATTTTACGCGAACTTCGTAAGGATTACAACAAAAATATGAATGTGGCGCGCCGCCGCGAATTCAGACGCCTTCCGGCAGGTTGAAGCACTCCGCCAGATCGCGGCAGCCCTTCGAACGCACGGCGCAGTTCAATAGCCACTCCGACATCTCGTCCGCATACGAAACGCACTCGTCGATCGCGAGGTCGTCGGCGAATCCGCACGCCTCGATCATGTCGCAAAACACCGCGGCGCGATCCTCGTCGGACGGGTCGTCGTCGTCATCGTCTTCGGCGACCGACGAGCCGCCGCCGCTTGAACCGGACTCGCACGAAAGCGCGAACGAAAAGAGCATGGCCGCCGCGGCAAGGACGAGAACGTGGAGCGAAACCCGGCGCATACGAATCCTTTTCGAAACGAATCGCGACGCAATTTGCGCGAATCGGCGCGACGTTTCAAGCGCCGCGCCCGGCGGCTTGCGCAATCGACAATTTGGCCGGATAAACGCGCGATGCGTCCGGCCGTTTCAGGATTTTTCGCCGTCTCACTCACAGCGGCTTTCGCCTTCGCGGCGCCGGCCACCGCGACGACCCTGTGCGTCGTCGTGGATGGCGAACCCGCGGTGCTCGCCGAAAATCGCGCCGTCGAAATCGAGACCGGTCTTTGCGAGGGCGCGCAAGCGACGCGCCTTGCCGGCGAGCGCCAGAAGGAGCTCGCGCAGGTCGTTCTCTTTTCGCTGGCCAGCGGCAATCCCGCGACGATCGCCAAGGCGCTCGAGGTCCACGAGGCCGGCCGCATCGTGTACAGCGTCCACTCCGAGGCGGACGGCCTTGTGACGCACAGCGTCTATCTGCACGACGGCGGGATCGGCGCCACGGTGACCGGCGGGCGCACGTTCGATTCGCCCGGCAAGATCAAAAACGCGACCGGGGCGTGGGCAAAAGCCTCCGCCGCGTTCGCGCTCGACGAATTGGCCGCGCGCGACATCGCGGGAACGCTCGTCGCCGCCGCGGACGTTTTCGGCGCGCAAGCCGCGCAGATGCTGGCGCAGCCTTCCGCTCCCGCTCAATTCCTTCGCCCGCGCGGCGTTTACGACCCTGCGCAGATCGACGCCGCGCGCCGCGTCATCGACGAAGCGGAAAAGACGAGCACAAGGCGCGCGGTGAATTTCGCGCGTGCGGTCACGGCGTATCTTGAAGGCAAGGACGGCGAAGCGATCCGCGCATTCGACGCCTACGCGAAGGACGGCCCCAGGCCGCACGTCGAGATCGCCCGCGTGAACCTGCTGATCGCCCTCGGGCGCTACGACGAGGCGCTCGCGGCGGCGGACGCGGCCGACAAGGCTCTCGGTTTTTCGTTGTTTTCGCTTTCGCACGCGCTCGCGCTGCGCGGTCTTGGCCGCGACACGCAGTCGCGCGAAGCGTTCCTTGCGTTTCGCCGCCGCTCCGGCGCGGACTGGCTCGAGATGACGCACCCGCTTGTCGATGCGGCGTTTGCGAGCGGCGACGCGAATCTCATGCGCGTTTACGGGGAGACCTACCTGTCGGGCGACCCGCCGGCCGAGGAGCGAGCGCGCGTGGAGGCGCTCATCAAGGCTCGCGCGGCTCGCGCGGCCCACGTGCCGCCTTCGCGAACCCCGACAGATAGTCCAGGCAATTGACCAGGAACTGGCCGCCGTTCACGGACACGTCGTCCGGATTGATATCGAATCCCCAGGCCATGTAGCGCGACGATTCGATCGCCACCGCGGCGCGGGTCGCGTCGCCGTCGAGCGTTCCGATAACGACAAGCCCGCCCGCCAGCGCAAGGTCGATCGCGTAAAGGTCGGTCCGGCCGTTGTCGACCGCCACGTCCATGTGATCGCCATCCGAATAGCCGAATTCAAACGGATCGCGGAACACCTGATGCGCGGTATTTTGGGTCACGAAGCCGACCTGGCCGAAATAGGTGAAGGTATGCGTGTTCGACCAGTTCGCCGACAGCCCGATGTTTTCGAAAAACTTGTAACCGCCCGGGCCGATGCCGAGGATCGGCAGAAAGGAATCCGCCACCGCCTGCGAATCCGAGGCGACGAACCACTCCGTATCGGGATCGATGAGGATCACATCCACGCCTTCAAAATCGGTCGCGGGTGCGTCCGGTTCGTTCACGGTGATCCAGTTGAACCCGTAGCTGCCGAGGATCGAACCCCAGGTCTCGGCGGTCGACGTCTCGAAATTGTGGATGATCGCAACGAAAATCCCGTCGTCGTCATCGTCATCCGCGGTGTCGTCGTCGGCCGTATCGTCGTCGCCGCCGCCGCCGCTTCCGCTGCCCGAACCCGGCGGTTTGCCGCCGACCGTTGCGTCGTCGTCATCGTCGTCGCCGCACGTCGCCGTCGCGAAAACCGCCGCAAACATCGCGATCGCGACAAGGACGACAAAGGAAATTTCGTTTCGCGTTTTTGTCATGCATCCTCCGCGCGCCGGCCCCCTGTTGCGCGCCATCACCGTCTTCGTGACGTTTTTTTTTCGCAAAATCAAGGAAACTTTTTAATGGCGAGCCCCGCCGGGCCGCGCTATATTGGCTTTGACACCGCGGATGGGCTGCTGGTATTAACCAAATCCCCTCATCCCGCCACCCCGGAGTACCTGTATGGGCAAGGGCAAGACCGCGAAGTCCGAATCGGCGCGTCAAAAACGCCTCATGAAAAAACGTTCGAAGGATATTGTTCGCCACAAGACGCACACCTCGGGTGTGATGACCGAGAACACGATTCAGCACCAGATGCTGGGCGAATTCGGCAGCGTGCAGAACTTCATCAAGAACGTGCGCGTGCTCGCGGAGATGTTCGGCGAGGAGGAGTCGCTGAAATCGCTGCGGTTTGACGCCAAGGCCATCTACGACAAGATCGACTTGGAGGATCCGGAAGCCAACGCGGCGCTGAAGGACCTGTTTGAAGCGCGGGAGGACATCACCGCTTACGGCGAGGATTTCGAACCCTTCTGGAAAGACACGCGCACCGGGATCCTGCCCGACTTCCTGACCGACGAATTCGTCGACGAGGTCGCGCGCCGATTCAAGGTTTTGCTGGCCAGAAAACGCGGCTTCAAGCGCGAATACCGCGCGGTGCTCGCCGGAAACCTTCTCGTTCAGGCGCACAAGGTGGCGCTGGCGGAATCGCCCGTCGGCGAGAACAACCTTTGGGAACTGATCTTCAACGCAACGCTGAAGGAAAATCCGGTCGACCTTCCCGAACCGCGCGCGGTCAGCGCGTCCGCGGATGACGCCGGCGACGAGGAAAGCGCGGGCGAAGGCGCCAACGAATCGTCGGGCGCCGAAGCCGCCGGAACCGCGTCAAGCGAATCCGAGGAATAGCCGCGCGCACACCGGCCCGCCTCGCGAAAATCGATGGGGGCGCGCCGGTGCCGGACGCGAAATCCGCGGCTTACGAATCGTCACCGAAGACGCGCGCGTTTTCCTTGGCGTCCTCCGCGAGTTCCTTTTGCCAGTCCCGGGCATTCGGGTGGCTCTGCATGAATTCCTCAAACCACGGCCGCGCAAGCTCGCGCTTGTCGACGCCCTCCGGCGCCACCTGAATGTCGATCTGCGCCATGGCCAGGTCGAAATCGGAGTTGAGCAGGGTGTCCGCGTCGATGTGATTGTCCATGAGCGCCTGCTTCAATTCGGCGGGGGAGCACTGAAAGCGGCGCGCCAGGTCATGGATATTCTGCTGGCGATACCCGCCCTCGGCGGTGATGCCGAGGTGATAGGCGCAAAACAGCTCGAAGACGTCGAAAC